>NZ_JACRWG010000040.1:0-24439 GCF_014306455.1 Catenibacterium faecis | reverse complement strand
ACAGTATGATCATATTGACTTGCTCTGTAATCATTAGATACTTCAATATATATACCACCTGATACCTTGAATTTCTGTTCTACAGCAGTTTGAAACCCAGAAGGACATCTATTCTTTATAGACTTGCCAAAACGCTTTTTCCTATTAAACTTGCCTTTACAATTGACCGTAGTTTCTTTGGCTCGTCTCATAAGCTTGCCTGCATTTTTAGGTTCTGTGATAAATACATCTCCAAGACTTCTTAAATGGTTAGCGTCTTCATTTATTGCAAGCTGTCTGTTTATGGCATTGATGCGACATAATTCAGAATGTTTTTCTTTTAATTTCTTATAATGATTAGAATATCTCCAAGTCTTGCGACCTTTTTTAATTGTACCATCTTCATTATAATTCTGCGGATTAGTTGCACGTCTTGACCTGTCCATAGCACGGTAAAGCAGACGTTCTTTTCTCTCAGAAGTCTGAATACTGTCGCCACGCTCTGAAAGATTCTTCAAGCCCACCTCAGTATCAGATGTACAAGCAACAGTCTGTGTACCAATATCAGCACCGATCATTCCTTTGCCATATTTATGTCTTGGATTGCCAAATCTATCATATTTAGGTTTTGCCCTGCCTTCGATGGTTAAATGTAAATATACTCTGTATTTACCTCTTATCATCTTGGGAACAAGCGTAGCATAGCAGGGTCTGTATGTATCTATGCAATAGTCATCTTTAATAAGAGTATTAACAGCCCTGTCATCCAAAATCTCAGATTCAGCAAGATATGATAAAACCGCATCTACTTCATCCTGTTGAAATCTATCATTTGTTTGTATTCCAAATACCATCCTGCCAAGTTTGAAATGAAGTTTATTATCTGTAACGGATATAGGTATACCACGATTCATCTGTTTTGCCCTTATACAAGGTAGGTCTCCGTATTTAGAAAAATGTAAAACATTACCATTGCCATATAAGCATTTTTCTATGCCACCCAAATATCTTCGGCTTTAGTCAGAGCGAATACAGCATCTACACCATATTTCTTGCCTATTGGAATCATGGATGTTCTGCAGTATTCCCATGTAATATTATAAGCTTTCTGCATTTCATTAAGTTGTTTAGCATAAGTTTTTCGTTTATCCCTATCTTTGGTGTTACCATACAGAAATTGTAATTTACGGTATCTCTTTGTACGCATAAGCTGGTTATAATTCTTTCTCATAAGACCTACAAGCTCATTCCCAGCTTTGCGTATCTTATCAGAAAGAGCCACTACTTTAATCACATCAGAATAAGGCATATCGGTTTCTACAGCCAGGATATGCCTGTCAGAAAATTTATGAAATTGTTTAAGATGTCTTTTATGTTCTTTATCAGTTATCATTTTTCTGCTCCTTAATATTATCTTAATCACTGTAGATACAAAATATCCTCTAGGCCATAAAATACCGCATCCTGCAGAATTATATTAATTGTGGAAATGCCTTGAATAGTTCAATAGAACTTATATCTTTAAAAGTTCTTACAACATCACAAGAAGCAGCAGTTTGTGGTACATCTACAAAGACATGTACATGGTCAGGCATCACAACAAAAGCCTTAATGCGGTAATAGATTTTCTGTAATATCTGTTTCAATATTTCCACTACATTACCTTTTAATACCCGAAATATGAATGTAGAATATCTGATAATGTGATATTGTATCAGATATTTTCAATACGAAGCAAGTCAAGAAATATGATACTCTCACCTTCCTCAGCAGAATAGATTAGTGCAGGGTTTTCAAGTTCTTTTTTCCATCCAGTAGGAATGGAAATATTTATTTGTACATTGACATTTTTGGTTCGTGCCATTACTTTTTTCCACAACTTGAATGATATGCTGAATTATTAGGATTGCACTGTTCTGCATGTTTATTATTGTTCGCTATATGTGCAGCACTATTAGGATTTTTCTGATTACAGTGATGGTTGTTTTGTTGTATGTGTGTTTATATCATGGTTACTTTTACTGATGATCTGTTTACTTTCTATACTTTAATATACATAGATTATATATCATTTTTCTAAGTATATATCAAGTGAAATGTGGCTTTCATCCCACACGCAAGCGTGTGGGTTTTTCGCCACAAATTTATAACCTTATACATATGTAAACCCCTTTCATTAGATATTCTAATAGATTTCTTGAACAGAGTAAACAGAACAAAATAATCCTTTAACAAATCATCTTATTTGTAATGATTTAAAATTCTAAGAGTTTGTGATTTTCTTTAAAATAGTGGTGTATTTGGTGTATAATAGCACAGGTATTCAAAGGAGAAAGATTATGATATTAGAACAAATAGATGAAAACTTATTAAAAATTGCGAATGAATCTGATGTTGTATTAAAAGACATTTATGAAAAGATTGATGATGTTTGTTTCTATAACTCAAACAGAATTCTTTCAGCATTTATTGAAAATAATGTCAGCTATTCTGATTTTGCGGACATGAATGGATATGGCAGCTATGACTCAGGAAGAGACAAGCTAGAAGCTATTTTCGCAACTATTCTTGGATGCGAAGATGCATTAGTTAGACCACAGATCATGAGTGGTACAAATGCGCTTTATTTAACTTTATCTGCTTTACTTCAGCATGGTGATACAATGATTTCATTATCTGGAGCACCTTATGATTCTTTACAGGAAATGATTGGTATTTCAGGAGAATCTAGTCAGTCATTAAAGGCTCATGGTGTATCTTATGAACAGATTGATTTAGTTGATAATGATTTTGATGATGATAAAATCGTAGAACGTTTAAAGAAGAATGATGTTAAACTTGTAGAAATCCAGAGATCTAAGGGTTATTCTTCACGTTTATCTTTAACACTTTCTAAGCTTGAACGTATTATTACTAAGATCAGAGAAGTAAATAAAGATGTTATTATCATGGTAGATAACTGCTATGGTGAACTTGTAGAAAAGAAGGAACCAGGACATATTGGTGCTGATATCGTTGTAGGGTCTTTAATGAAGAACCTAGGTGGAGGTATTGCTCCTACTGGTGGTTATATTGCAGGTAGAAAAGATTTAATCTTTATGTGTGCTGAAAGATTAACTGCACCTGGTATTGGTAAAGATCTAGGAGCTAACTTCAATATGAATAATACATTCTTCAAGGGTGTATTTATGGCTCCTAATGCCGTAAAGAATGCTTTAAAGAGTGCTGTATTTAGTGCTTACATGTTAGAAAAGTTAGGCTTTAATAATGTCTCTCCAAGATACAATGAAGAAAGAACTGATATTATTCAGACATTAGAACTTGGTACAGAAGAAAACCTAGTAAAATTTACACAGGCTATTCAGAATAGTTCTCCAATTGATTCATTTGTAGCCACTATGCCTGCACCAATGCCTGGTTATCCTCATGATGAAGTAATGGCTGCTGGTACATTTACTTCTGGTAGTACAATTGAATTAAGTGCAGATGCACCTGTTGTTGCACCTTATACACTTTATATCCAGGGTGGTTTGACATTAGAATATAGTAAACTCTCTATTCTATTCGCCCTTACAAATGTTTTAAAGAAATAACACGAAAGGTCCTGATTGATTTCAGGACCTTTTTTTAACAGCTGCCTTTCTGACCGCCATCTATTCTTATAATTGTATTGTTGATGAAATTCGCTTCATCACTAATAAGAAACTTCACAAGATAAGCCACTTCTTCTGGTTTACCATAACGGTTCACCATAATCTTTTCCTGTTCCTCTTTTAAGAATTCTTCATCATATCCATCTAGTTCATTATCTGTTCCAATGAATCCTGGTGCGATTGCATTCACATTAATATATGGCCCATATTCAAAGGCAAGATTATGTGTTAATGAGATTAGTGCCGCTTTAGAGGCATCATAATCAATACACATTGGATAATAAGTATTTATACCATTGGTAGAAGAAATATTAATAATACGTCCATATTCCTGATCAAGCATATGTCTATAGACACGCTTACTGCAATTAAATGCCCCTACGACATTCACATCCAATGTCTTTCTAAACTCATCTGCTGTCTTAAGATGAAAGAGATTGGATAAATCAACCGCAGCATTATTAATAAGAATATCAACACCACCCCATTTTTTCTCTATTAAAGAAATCATGGCATCTACTTCTTCTTCCTTTGATACATCCGCTTGAATAGTCATCACACGTACATCATAATTCTTTTTAATCTCTTCTTCTAATAAAGCCGCTGCTTTATTAGAAGTAAGGTAGTTGATCACTACATCATAATGGTTTTTCGCAAGTTCTAATACGATGGCTTTCCCTATCCCCTGAGCACCACCAGTTACAAGTACAACTTTATTCATATGTGAAAAAAGAGCTTATATTAAGCTCTTCCTGCGTATTTTCCATCAGATGAGAAGACAACGATTTCTTCGCCTTCTTCAATAAACTGAGGTACTCTTAATGTTAGACCAGTATTAGTGACAGCATCCTTAGTCTGGTTAGATGGTGCACCTTTAATAGCTGGGTCTGTCTTAACAACAGTTAATTCAACTTTTTCTGGGATAGATACTGATAATAAATCACCTTCAAAGAACATAAGAGATGCTTCTCTTCCTTCTACGATGAAATATTTATTGAATCCGATCTGTTCTTCTGATAATTCATAAGTATCATATGTTTCCATATCCATGAAATAGTAAGTAGAATCAGCTTCATATGAGTACTGTGCTGTTTTCTTTTCAATGTTAGCAGCTTCGAATTTTGTTGAAGCGTTGAAGTTTCTGTCCTGTGTAGAACCAGTCTTTAAGTTCTTCATCTTAGTCTTTAAGATAGCAGCACCTTTACCTGGTTTTACATGTTGGAAGTCTAAAACAACCCAAGGATCGCCATCAACGATTAATGTAAGTCCAGTTCTAAAATCTCCTGCAGCAATTGCCATAATAATCACTCCTGTTTCTTTATGTTTTTTACGTTCTTATTGTAGCAGTTTTATGAGCTACTCTCAAGTTATAGAGAAATTTAATTAGAATAAAGATAGTTTTTCGTTTGTTTTCTGGTGTTCTCTAATATATTTAGTCCATTTAATATAACCATAAGTTGTATTAGTGAAGTAACCAAGTTTAAGAATTAATAATACATATTGTCCAGATAAGATGTTAATAATAGCTTCTAACCCAGCACAGATATACCATGCAATCCACTGTTCTCTTAATCTGAAGAAGATAAATAAACCATTCGCAATACCTACTGCAGAGGCACAGGCATCAATATAAATGATCCATGTTTCTAATGTCTTATTTGTATAGAAATCAGTTGCAATATCTAAACCACTGATGAAATAACCAACAACGATAGTCCATACAAAGATACCTACAATAACAAGTACTTCCTGGTAACCTTTTAGTTTTCTTACCATTGTTAATTCATCTTCTTCTTCATCTTTATGCTTAGACCAGTTGATATAACTGATGATATCAATTGGAAGCCAGAAGAATAATGTAGTCACCATTGTTGCAAAACGATACATTAATACAACACACATTGCGATTTCCGCAATTTCTACAGCAACAGATACTAAGAAGTTATAACGAGACTGTTTAGAAATGAGTAATTCACATAAGATATTTAAGAATGTATCTAAAAGATACAATAACATGATAACAATACCATTAACACCATTTGCACTTTCTTCCGGGAAAGCAACAGCGAAAATAGTAGCAAGTACCATAATAGTCATGAACCAGCTCTTTTCATATGTTGTAAACTGTTTAGAGAATAACAACATTAAAGCCAATGACAAGCTTAAAATAAATAAAGAAGATGCAAGGTTAAAGATGTACATAGTCTTATTTGCCATGACCTGCTTATAAGAATGTTTAACTTCTTTCTGACTCACATCTTTGTGATCAAAGTATAAGTCAGTTCCATTACTTGTCTTGAATTCATAAGCAGTAATAGTCTTATTCTTTAACTGTGTATATTCTTCATAAGAATAAGAAACAACAAGCTGTTTGTCACCTTTACTATATGTAACATCACATACTGTGTTGTCTGAATCATAGTCTTCATCCTGTGTATTTCTTTTCATTACAACGCTTTGTACATAATCCACTTTACCAGGATTAGAATGTACTTCTTTAAGACCTACACAAAGAGAAATAATTGAACCTAATACTAATGCAATGAGAACAATAATTTCAGCTGTTCTTAATTTCTTTCTAGGTTCGATGTTGTTTTTAAAAAATTGAATCATACTACAAACTCCCCTTAAATTTTAAAATCAGTATTTTAAAAAAATACTTCACAATTATAATAAATAATCACTTAAAATGGTAGGTCTTTTTGTAAAGATTATCGTATTTCTTTCAACATTTCCTCTGGGGTGATATCAAATAGATTTGCAAGCGCTATAAGATTAGTTGTACTTGGATCAGATGAACCATTTTCCCATTTAGAGACTGCCTGTCTAGATACACCAAGTGTTTCTGCCACAAATTCTTGAGTCATCTGACATTTCATACGGTGTTTTTTAATTACACCCCCTAGTGTTTTAGCATACTCTTCCTTTTCTTTACGTACTGGCTCTGACTTAATATATTTTCTTAATGCGATAATGAGTAAGTAAACAACATAGATGATTACGCTCCAGATAATAAATGCAGGTATAAGCACTAATAATAACATCATTGTATTTGTCATTTTGAATTCCCTCCTCACTTCAAATATAGCTTAATATTGCAAGTTGCGCTATCAACTATCAAGCAACCATAAAAAAAAGAAGGCATTGCCTTCTTAACGCATACAAATATAAACAAGATATGCTGTATAAATAGCAAGCATCACAATACCCTGCCACTTAACAAGTTCTTTCTTCTTCCATGCAAATACCCATACAAGAGTACTTACTGCAATGAGAATAAATGTATCAATGATATTTTCCGCAATAATCGCAATAGGACTAATTACCCCGGCAATACCTAATACAAGTAAGATATTGAAGATATTAGATCCAATAACGTTACCTAAAGCCATATCAATTTCATTCTTTCTTGCAGCTACAATAGAAGTCACAAGCTCTGGAAGACTTGTTCCTAAAGCAACAATAGTCAACCCAATAAGGTTCTGACTGAGTCCTAGCATAGTCGCAATAGCTGTAGCTCCTTCTACGACGAAATCACCACCAAATTTAATAGCAGCAGCACCACCAACAATATATACAATACACTGCCATACTGGTAATAGCTTGATTTCCTCATCATTGTCTTCGCTTAATGCTTTGTTTCTTGCCTGTAATGCTGAATAGATCATCCATCCTAAATATGCGGCAAATAATACAATAAAAATTGCACTATCTACTCTGCCTAGCATACCATCTAAACCAAATACAAGTAATAAAGCAGCACAGATAATAGAGAATGGAAATTCTTTCTTTAATGTATCTGTAGAAACTGCAAGAGGTACAAATAGCGTACATACACCACATACAACCATTAAGTTAAATAAGTTAGATCCTACTACATTACTGACTGCAAGAGCGTTGTTGTTGCTCATTGAGGCAGCGACACTGACTGCACATTCAGGTAAACTTGTACCCATTGCGACAATTGTAAGTCCAATGATCATCGAAGGAACTTTTAATCTTTTTGCGACAGAAGAACTTCCATCCACAAAGAAATCTGCACCCTTAATTAATAATACAAAACCAATAATTAATATACCAATTTCCATGAAAGTATTTATCATTTTTTCTCTTCCTTTATATATAAACTGATTAATAATCTAACATTATATCCTACTGTTAGTCAATAGTATCTGACGATTGAGATATACCTATATTTCATAATAATTCTACCTGTGAGGTGACGTTAATGACCGATTACTGGTTTGATAAATTAAGAGAGAATACACCAGAAGAAAAACTCATACTAGAAGGCAAAGATACTGTTCAATGAAATCTTTATACTGAATAGATTGACTACGTTATTGAAAGCAGTAAGTTCATGGCTTCACAGGATGACGATATTCTCGTACGTAAACATACACGTTTCATTCCATCTTCGAAACGATAGATTTCTTCTAGTTTGATTTTTCCATCTTGCATATGGGCTAACATATGATGTCCACTAGAAGCTCCAATATCTACCGCAAGATAATACTGGCTCATTTCCATTTGCCTCCTTCATTTATGTTTTCCTTTGATGATTCTATTTTATGTAAAAGAAGGATGTAAAAAAATGACAGTCTTTGACTTCTAGACTGTCATTTTTTGCGCAAAAGAAAAGTCCACCGGAGTGGACTATACTCTATTTAATTCATCCAGCATTGCGCTTCTGTTTTTATATTGAACCTTCCATTTCTTAATGATTTCATCAACTACTTCATCACCACCATTAATAGATTTCATAATTCTTAAGTCTTCGACAATTTGACGATAATGTTGTCTACTTCCAGTAGATTCAGCCTGTTTTTCAACAATTTCTCGATATAACTGAAGCAGTTTTTCAGGATATTCATCATTAAGCACGTGAGTATATTGATGCAATAAATCTCTATTATTACTTCCTAAAATAACATCAAATAGCTGTCCATATAGTTGCTCTGTTTCTAATATTTCACATAAGAACCTTCCAGGAGTAAGCTGTTCAATAAGAGAATCTCTTTCTGTAATCCAATCTTTATCATTGTAGTGACTTCTAAGTTCAATATAATTGTCTATATTAGTATCATTGAAAAAGAGAATCAAATTCTTTAATTCTTCCCTATAAGCTTCAGTGTTTCCCTGTTTTTTATAAATATCTTTCTTCAATTCTATATCACGTTTCATAAGAGTTTGGTTCTCATAATCAAGATCAATACATTTATCAATATAATCCAAAGCTTTGTCATACTCTTTATTATTAATACAAGTAAAGACACAGTCCATTCTAATAGAATCGCATTTCCAATACTTTTTATAGGCGACATTTATCTCCTGATTTGATACATTGTTTTTCTTTAAGAGGTTAAGATACATTTTTGCAAAATCATCAAGCACATACTCTCTATCTAAAATATCATTATGACTATCTATGTAATCTAACTGTTCTTTCACAAAATCAAGTTGAAGCTTCAAGAAATCTTCACTTTTTAAAGAATTAAAAAACACTTGTAAAATATCTACTCTATCGTAATTATTTCTTGTATTGCCGAGAAATTGTTTAAGTAAATCAAACGCATCTATTCTTTCTGATTCTTCCATACACACAATAATGTTTGAACATGCGTTTATAATAGAAAAAGAAAGCTCATACGTTTCACCTTCATTATCATCTATATCTAACTTATCAAGTATATCATAAGCTTTTAATAGAAATTTAAATGCGAGAGAATATTGTCTCTTTTCTTTCAAGAGATCAAGCCACTTAAAAACAGCCTCTTCAAAGTATTCACAAAAATCACAGCTATATTCATAATCGATATAATGATAACCATCACTATAAGAATTACAAACTCCCTCCAAATCATCAATCATTGTATCCAAAGAAAATTCATTTTGTGTATATTGTTTAAAGGTTTCTACTAAACTAGGATTATCATCAAGTACTTGAACAAGAAATAATCGTACATCTTCTTCTGAGGCCTCTTTCACAAGTTTTGAATTATCTATGACTGGATGAGTCGCATTTTGTTCCCAGTCATATAAAACAGCTGCCATGTGCTTACAATTATGTCCATCTAACGCATAAGGACAATCACAAGACATGCCTATTATACGATTTCCATTTTATTTTATTTCTACATGATAAGGATGTGTTCCATAAACTACTGCTTTAATCCTATTAGATGTAATACGTAAATCTTCTACACAACCATCTAAATAATAGTCATACCCCCTATCCAATATTCGTTTATAAAAGTAACTTTCCCATTCCATATAGGCACCTCCTCTGTATAATTCCATTATACTAAAAAAGACAGCATTTCTGCTATCTAATCATTTCATTTTCTTATTCATATAGAAATAGAAACATACATTGAGAATAATACCAGTAATAGTCGCAATTGGTGCTGCAAGCCCGATTTGAGTAAGGCTGGCATTGGGCTGAATAGACATATAATAAGAAAGAGGTAGACGTGCAATAAGTGTTTGTACTAATCCTTGTACCATAACCCATACTGTTTTATCGTGTCCATTAAAGTAACCAATCATACTAAAGAGTACTGCAGTGACTATTGTTTCCAATGCAAAGCCTTTTAAATAAGCATAGCCCTGATTAATAACACCTTGTTCTGTCGTAAATATACCTGTTAACATATTCCCCCTTAAACATAACTAAACAAAATACAAAAGCTCCAATAAATAGACCTATACCCATACCTATAAGCATAGATTGTTTGGCTCTTTTTTCATTATTTGCGCCAACATTCTGAGCTACAAATGAAGCCATTGACTGCATGAGAGAACTAGGAACAAGCATCGCAAAGTTTACAATCTTACATGCTACACCATAGCCTGATGATGCCTCTAGTCCTAAGCGATTAATAAAGGCACATAATGCAAGGAATGAGATCTGAGTCAAGCATTCCTGCAATGCGAGAGGTACACCGATCTTCATTGCACGAATGCAGTGAGGGTTGATTTTAAAATCTTGTTTATGGATTTCAAATGGAAGTTTTCTTTTCTTTAATAATCCTAATGCGAATAATACACTACATACCTGGGCAAGTACTGTAGACATTGCAGCTCCTGCTGCATCCAAATGGAAGCCAGCGACTAAAACTAAATCTCCTACTACATTAATTAAACATGCTACAGTTACAAAGAGTAATGGACATTTACTATCTCCTAAACCTCTAAAAATAGCTGATAAAACATTATAAGCCACAATAAAGAAAATACCTGCACCACATATTCTTACATACATAGATGTAAGATTGAGTGCTTCTAAAGGTGCCTGCATAAGTGTAGAGATTGGCGTTGCAAATAACACCATGATAATAAAAAGAATCATTGAAATAATACCAAATAGAATTGTTGATCCACCAATAAGGGCTCCTATATGTTTCTGTTTCTTTTCACCAATATATCTTGCAATAAGTACTGTAATACCCATTGCGAATTGAGTGATCACAAATGTCACTAAGTTTAATACCTGACTTCCTGTAGAAACAGCTGATAAACCTGCTGTTGTTCCAAAACGCCCTACTACAAGTAAGTCAACCGCACCATAGGCTGCCTGTAATACTAAAGCACCTAGTACAGGAATCATAAATGCGACTAATTTCTTAAAAATACTTCCCTGAGTAAAATCTGAATTCATTTATGATTTTCTCCTTTCACACATCACTTGATAGAACTTTTCTATCGTTTCCATCATACAATCAGCTTCTTCAATAGAAATATGACTCAAGTTCTGCGATAAGTCTTCAAAATATTCCTTATTGAACTTTTCGAATAAAGCTTGCCCTTTTTCATTTACTTCAATATAAGTGACACGACCATCTTCTTTTGAAGAAACCTTATTTAAATAACCTTTTTCTACCATAGAACCTACAGTACGTGTCACACCTGGTCTAGGCAGATTCAATGCTTCACTTATTTCTGAAACCTTCACTTTTCCATATCTTTCCTTTAAATCAATAATAGCCTCTAGATAACGAATATAAGAAGGAAGAACTCCTTCAGGAAGTTCTGATAATAAGTCTAATATTCTTTTTGCCATATAACAGCTGTCCAGCATTTCCTTTGTTTTTTGACTATTCATAAACCTCACCTTTTAGTTACCAAAGGTAATTACCTATGATAGGTATATAAATAATATGAAATATGTCAAGCGCACGGAACAGAATTTCATCATAAATATAATCGTATTTCAGGTTTTCTTAAGATAAGTTTAACTGGGAGATGATTTTAGTTGTATTCCTTCAAACAGTTTTAGTCATGTTGTTGTGGTAAGTGCAAATCAATCAAGTAGTCAAGGCATAGATATGAAATATCTTGATACAAATGTGGATTCTGCAGATGGAACTCTTGTAAAATATAAATGGGGGACAGTATACAGGATGGACTCGTGTGTTCAAGAATGGAGATAATGCTTCAGTGAACTACCCTGACTTACAAATCACAAGATAGTTAACTGTCAGAGAATCTGTATGATTTAGAATCTTTCTATGTCCTTGATGATAAAATCGAACACAAAACATTTTATACTATCATTATTGGGTATTATTGTTTCTCCTAACCTAATCATAATTATTATGTTATTGAGAATTATGATTTATAGAAGGGGTATAAAGTAAATACTCAATGCAAAAAAGCACCCGAAGGTGCTTAACTAAAATAACTTGAAAGATTTAAGAAAAAATTAGACGCTTAATCTAAATCTTCGCCATTAGAAGCTATCACTTTTTTGTACCAGTCAAAGAATCCTCATTTTGGGGATTTTCTTAATTCTACGTTATAAATCATTGTATCTTCATCTTAAAGAGATACGTGGTCTTTGTCTGAATAATTTGATAGTCTATCTGATAATTGTTTAATAGGTTACCTACGATATATAAGCCAAGTCCATGACTTGTATCTTTTTTTAATTCCATGTGATTCTCCTGGCAGGTATTTTCTATATAGAAACAATTCTCTTTTATCCCTATATCTATTCTTCCATAATCACAGTTATACTTAATCGCATTGCTTATTAAATTAGATAAAATCACACTGAATGCATTTCTACCAATATATAAATGCTCTAAACCAACTTTATTATTGATTACGATATTCTTTTGATCTGCGAGCAACTCATATTTATTCAGGACTTCTTTAAGAACATCTTTTATAATAACATCTTCTTCATCGTTCTTTAGATGATCTATTGAATAGATAGATAATATTTGAGAGATATTTTTTGAAAGATCATCCACTATATCTACACATTGTCCAAGATATACATCTCTCTCTTTATATTTTCCTACATTATACATCATGTTCTCTAGAATGATTTTAAGACTTGCTAGAGGTGTTTTTAATTCATGAGAAGCAGCCTTTAAAAATTCATATTTAAGTTTTTCAAGTTCGAGAATTTCTTTATTTTTAAGTTCTAGATCATCTATTGACTTCAATAATGTAAAATAGAGTTCATTGATCTGCTTCTTTAAGTCTCCTACTTCATCATCACTGTTATGGACTAAACAGACATTCTTATCTAATTGCATCATTTGATCAGTTACATTCTTAATTTCATCAATATTATTTTTAATTGATTTTGAATAGATCAATGAAACGATAGCAGATAATAAAAGAGAAATAGATAATGAATAAGGAAGAAAACCTAAACTTAAATCTTTAGCATCCTGCAGCATATCAGCAGTAGAGATAAATTTCAAATACAATTGATGTCCATCATTTAAAGTAATATGTCTTTCCTCAATAATTAATGAATTATTGAGGCTGTTTAAATTCACATTCAGATTATTTGTAACTTTTACTTCATTGTCTTTATTTTCTTGACTCACAAATACTTTTATATCGCTGTTTTTAGAATACAAATCAATTGTTCTTTCAATCTCATTGATTTCCTTACCTTCTAGATTATGAGATATTTCATTGGCTGTTTTATTAATATCAGCCTTTCTAGTATCCAGATACGTTCTAGGAAATATCAAGTAGATAGAGATATGAATCAATAAGACAATAATGCTGAGAATAGAAAATATCTGGAGAAACATTTTAGGAAATATCTTTAGTTTTTTCATCATCTCTCCAATTTATAGCCTACATTTCTAATAGTTGATATGCAATCTAGATGTAACTTCTTTCTAAGTTCCTTTATATAGACATCAATTACACGATCATAAGGATTTTCTTCTGCTTCTTTCCAGACTTGATCTATAATCTGCATCCTTGACAGAACCTGCCCTTCATGATCAAGAAGACATTTTAATATTTCTAATTCTTTAGGCTTACTATCTATGACTTTTCCATCTATTTTAGCTGTATAACTTGTGAAATTGATTTCTAGATCTTTATATTTGAATATTTCTATAGAACTATAATACTTTTTTATAAGTCCCTCTATTCTCGCTTTTAAGACAGGCAGAGAAAATGGCTTTTCAATATAGCCATCAGCAAGTTGAGTAAAGGCTTCTATTTTGTATTCTTCATTATTAAATGCCGTCAACATTAAAACAGGGATATTACTTTCTTTTCTTATTTCTTTTAAAACATCTAATCCATTCATAAATGGAAGCTGAATATCCAAAAGAACAACCTTGATATCCTTATTAAATAAGGATAAAGCCTCACGACCATCCCTAGCCTCTATGACATGATAGCCCCATTCTGATAAATATTCACTCATACCATCTCTAATTATAGGATCATCTTCTACAATCAGTAAATCCATACTATCCCTCCCTCTTTATATTATACACATATATTTATCTGTTAACGTGTATAAATAAGTGATTCTTCCTTATTTTTAAGAATTCTAAATGAAGAAACCACCAACGCCATAATAAGTACAACTGTCATGAAGCCAATAACAATAAACATCATATCACTAGAAACATGCACATTCAGACTCGTAAGTGTCTTATTAAAGCCATCTACTTCAGCACCTGCTCCTAATTGACTTGATACGCCCTGACTTGCTAGTTGTTTAGTTATATCTCCTGTCACCCCATTTAAAATTGTATGACCAAATGACTGTGCTAAAGCACCAGAAACAAAGTAAGCAATAAGATAAGATGGTATCATCATCCATACTAATTCTGTCATCAATTGACCAAAAATTCTCATTTTTGTCATACCTAACGAAAGCATAATAGCTATTTCTTTCTTTCTTGCATTAAGCCAGAGCATAAGAAGAAGCGCAACAACTATTCCAGCAAAAATCAATGCACCATAAAATAATTTATCGGCCATTCCATATAGAGATGAAATAGACATCTGTAAAGCTGGATAATTAGAAGCACCTTTTATCAGAACATAATTTCTCCAATCAATATCAAGCTTCTCTAATACTTTGATGACCTGTTTTAAATCATATTGACCTTTCACAAAGAAAGTAGCGTCTTGATAAACAGCTGTCTTTTCTGTTTCACCATATACCTGTGCTGCACTATGCACATCAGTGATTAAAGTATTTTCATATAGTTCCTGGGGTGCACTTGCGCCACCCTTATTATGCCCATCAAAGAGGCCCTTAATTTCTACTTCAACAATCTCATCTGCCTGCTTTTCATTATCCGCATCATATAAATTTGATTTGATTTTAAGATGGTCTCCTACCTTTAAATGATTCTTTAAAGCAAGATCCTTATGCATCAAAATCTTATTTCTATCACCAGCTTTAAGATGCTCTCCTTCTACTAATTTATAAGCCCCTGATACAAACTTATTTTCTTTTGAAGAATCATTCACACCTGTAAGCATTACTGTACTTTTAAAGTTTTTTGCTCTTTCAGGTGATTGATAAGCCAATGTTTCAGGTGTTTCTACAATATCATAATCCACTAAATCCGCTACACTATTGATTCTCTTTACATAAGAATCAATCTCTTTACACTGAGCAATCTGACTAATATCCTGTCCTTTTACATTGCCTCCGCCTCTAGGCGTTCCAGGATTATATTGTCTATTGATTTCCATTGAAAAACTATTTGTGATATTTCCTAAACTCTTCTTAGACGAAAGATCTGTGGCATCTTTTAAGGCTAAGCCTAATACACCTAATGTAGACATGATTGCAATCACAGATATCATAATAAGTGATTTAAGTTTTTTTCTTGTTACATAAGCCCATGCATTTTTTATCATATACTTCTCTCCCATTAAACAATCTGTAATTTCTTATCCTTAAGTTCTAGAACAACATCTGCACTTTGAGCAAGTTGTTTGCTATGAGTCACAACAATCACACACTTATTGCGTTCTTTCGCCATCTTCTTCAATATTGTGATTATTTCATCTGCTGTATTCTCATCTAAATTCCCTGTTGGTTCGTCTGCAAGAATGACAGGTGC
Source organism: Catenibacterium faecis (assembly GCF_014306455.1). Lineage (NCBI taxonomy): Bacteria > Bacillati > Bacillota > Erysipelotrichia > Erysipelotrichales > Coprobacillaceae > Catenibacterium > Catenibacterium faecis. The sequence continues at coordinate 8,448 of NZ_JACRWG010000040.1, read as the reverse complement.
TTTAGATGCTAAGGCACGTGCAATAGCAACTCTTTGCTGCTGTCCACCAGAAAGTTTCATAACATTTCTTTTTATCTGATTTGGATTCAAGCCTAATTCGATCAATATTGAGGAAGATGCTTTTTTATCAACCAATCTCACATTTTCTAATGGTGTCAAATAATCAATCAAATTATAATTTTGAAAGACCAAGGAAATATGATGTCTTCGATGATAACTATAACCTTTTTGTTTAATATCTTCTTGTTCAAAAAGAATATGTCCCTCTTGTGGTTCATCTAATCCTGCCAATAATGACAATAATGTTGATTTGCCTGCACCAGAGGCACCAATAATGGCATAGAACTGGCCGCTTTCAAATGTCTGATTCACATCTTCTAAAATATTCTCTCTTGTATTCTTATAGCGATAGCTTACATTATCTATTTCTAATATAGTCATATTAATCTCCTAACTCATTTTTGATAAAATCTCTTGGGGCTTCTTTATTAAAAACATTCCACATGTCGTTATAACTGAAATGATGATTACACCTGCTAGAATCCCATAACTTCCTATAAAAGTCATTCCTTCTTGTCTGAATCCATATTCAAGTAATAGAGAATATGCATTCTTTAATAAAACATTGATCACATATTTCAGGAATATATGACCTAATCCAAAAGAAAGAACCGCCGCTGGTATTGAAACAAATAATAATTCACAAATAAATTGACCAAGAATTTCCGATTTGTGGAATCCTACTGATAACAAAATACCTATTTCATAAAGTCTCTCTCTTAACCATAAAATTAAAATTAAAGAAAGAACGACAAGTGCAACAACAATTAAAGAACATACAATCACTTTTATAATATATTGTATATGTGTAATTGCCTCTAATGTTTCCTCATATGTCTGCGTATCCATTTCAACAAAAGCATCTGGATGATTCTTTTCTAATTGCTTCATCATTAAACGGGTATCCTTTAAATGATCAAAGTACATGATTATTTTATGAACATTGTTTGTCTGTTGTGAAGAATAATCCATAAACAACATATTTTCACTAAAATCTGATGTTAAACCTGTATATCTTTCTTGTTTCTTACCAGAAAAAATACCAATAATCTCATATTTCTTATTATTGTCTAAATTTATAAAATCATGTAATGCAAGATGATTCTTTTTCGCAAATTGTTCATGAACCATCACCTTATTACAATCAGTTTCTTGGATATGTCTGCCCTTTTTTAATACAAAATTGCCACTTTTAAATAAGGCATGAGATTTTGTCTGATTCGTTGCGAGATAAGACATAACGTTCTTATATTCATCACTCAAATCATCTCTTTTTACTGACTGTTGTGCTTCTATGACATGAAGGTTTCTTGGTTGAGTGAGACCTTCATAATATAATGTATAGCCTTTAGCTTGTTTGATTTCCTTATATTCCCTATAGTCAAATAATGATTGATCTTTCTTTGTAACCGATAGAGACGTATTTGCTGCTTCATACATGGTCTTTTCTAGCTGAGTGGCTGCTATTGTGATACTGGAAGAAATATATAAACATGAGAGAATAATCGTTAAAATCATCATTATGATCAATGAACGTTTTTTCTTTCTTGTGACATAATAAATAGAACGTTTAATCATTGAAAACCTCTGTATTTTCTAAATCCTTCTTTTCCTTTAAAACAAAACCATTATCATTCTCTTCTAAACGATCAATGATTTCTATATGACACTGTTCCAGTTCTCTTTTAAATGCATCATTCTGATAACTTATGTAATAAGAATAATGTCCATCATGAGAAATACCTATTTTTTTATGATATGTACATTGAGTCAGTTCTGTTATTTCTTTTTCAGACATTCCTTTTTTATACATTCCAATAGTTCCTGAACGTTCTAGGTTCTTTTCCCACTCCATATATTCGTTCATATTTTGAACAACAGCATCCTGCTGCTTACGAGAAACTTTATTAAAAGATAAAAAGGCATATCTTAGTTCTTCATTTAAAGCACTTTGAGAATCAAGCATAACAAGACTTTTATTGTTCATAGCCTCTTTTATATTTTGAGACAAGCTGAATTTAAGACCTAGATACTCATAAACATAATCTTCTTTATAATCTATTGTCTCATTCATTGGCTTAAAACTTGCTTTATCCTTAATAGTCACTGAACTTGTAAGAGCCTCCGTCTTATTTTGACATCCTACTAACGCAATACTTAAGCATAATACTCCTGACATCATTACTTTTCTTATTAATTTCATTTTTTATCATCTCCTTTTCTTCATCATACCCGCCATATATGAAACATCTATGAAATAGAGAAATAAATTGAAATAAAAAAGAGGTAGCTAATTTCCATCAGCAGATGGTACACCAACGATCTTACCAAAACCTTCTACTTCTTCACCGATATAATAGCTTTCACCAGTTAGAGGGTTTTCATAGTTCTACCAGTCATAGCATGTTTCATGAACCATTCCTCCGTATTCAGCAATACCATTCTTATCGATATCACGGTTCTTATACCACCAGTTATGATATGCAACTAACTTAGGATACATTTCTTTTAAGAATTCCTTATCACCAGTTGCTTCATAAACACTCTGAACTGCCCATGCAGCAAGTGCAGGTTTAGAGTTTCGTTCGTTCCAGTTTCCTCCATCACCGCCGCGGTCTTCGTTCTGGTTATAGAAAATACAGTCAATGATAGCACCTTCATCCTGTGGACGAACAGCATCTTCTTTAATGATCTGGTAATCGAATAATGCTCTAATATTATTTTTAGCTAATTCTGGATTAAACTGAGTAGTAGCTACAACCTGTTTTTAAGAGTCCCAAGCCCACATACCAATGATCCGCTTATAAGACATAGATGGTACGATTCCATCATGCTTAATTGCACCGGCTGGTGACAAAAAGATTTTTTGCATTTTAGACAAATAAAAACAATGTAAATTATCAATCGAAATATATGTTCAGCTAATACCTTGAATATTGAAATTTAATTTCTATATACAAAAACACATACAAGTGTATGTGTTTAAGTGATGATGTTCTATTTTGAAAGTAATGCATCATTTCTAGATAAGAGATAGACGCAATATTGGTTCATGCTGATTCCTTCTTTTCTAGCATGCAAAGCAAGTGTTCTATGTAAAGTCTTAGGAATTCTCAATTTGAATTGTCCAGAATAATTTTCAATGCTATCTGGTTCATTAATCTCAATACCTTCTTCTAATGCTGCTTCTATCCATGCTTTCTCTGCATCCTTTGCGTTATTCATGGCCTCTTCTATTGTATCTCCACAAGTGATACAACCTGGAAGATCAGGATAAGAAACTACATATCCACCCTCTTCTTGATCTTCTACTATTTCTAAACGATAAGGTAAAGCCATATAATCATTGAGCGTTTTCATTGTTCTTCTCCTCTTTTTCTACAATTAATCTTACCATTTCAACATATACTCTTTTTATTGGTTCATGTTTAGGTATTGTGATAGGCATACATCCTTTCTTCCTAAAAGTATAGTGACTGCTTCCTCCTTTAGGATAATTCATTACATATCCATAACTCTCCAATACTTTTCTCAATTCAGAAAAACGTAACTCTTTTGATAATGCACTAATCTTCAAAATTAGTTTATCCCATTTCGACATAATTCATTTTTCCTGTTCTTATAATAATATGGTGTCATATAGGGTGTCAATCACATTATAAATCCACTCTATATACATTCATACTACAAAAAAGAGACAATATCTTACTTATCAGTATTTCTTATAGTTAAGTCTATCACAAAGAAATATCACATAGGCATACCTATGTCATAATTGGAACTATTTCTGATACACCTTACTCTCAGAACACTTCAAGTGAAATGAATCGTAATTATCTCATTACTACTTAGTCTAAAGACAAATTCCATCAGCTCTTGATGAAAATACCGCACATCTAAGGACATTTATCAATTTCTGTCTGAACAAAGAAATCATTCGCCTGAAAATTACATAAAGAAGTTATACGTTTACCCAAAAGGTGGCAGAGTCATAGGTCCTTATCACTTCAGATACACGTATACAAAAGGCTGTACTATATATTATCCAGAATACAGACGCAAAAACTCCTGACTAATGCAGAGGTTCATTTCTTTTACTCTCTAAATCTCCCAATCAAATTCATCTATTTCTTTCTTAATATCCATTGAGACTGATGAATCATCTTTAAGTTCCTTCATGAGTTCTACAAACATTTCTCTCTTTGGATTATTCACATCATTGAAACAGCGATATACCATCCATATATTATGTGCTGTAGGATTCTTTCTTACTGAAGAAACTAATAATTCCTCATATCCATGCTTATAGAATTGTTCTAGAAAATGAACTAGATCCCCCGGCATACCAAAATCAACCCTAGGATGAGTCCCTATAATTTCTAGAATAGGCTCTACAAGCTCAAAAGGTTCTGGATATTCATTGATTGCATCAATCAAATCATCATCCATATAATATTCTTCATCTTCTTTAGCTGCATTCTGTAATCTAGTGATTATTTCTTCTTTTGTCATATAGTTATTTCCTCACCTTTCTATACTCATAACAATCAGGATGTGATGTCTTATTGATAATAGTATCAGCCAATGCTTCTGTTATATTATCCATTATGGCACATGGCAAATTATTGATTTTCTTATAGAGGACACCTGTTGAAATAGGTAATGCAAAGAGTTTCTTTGTTTCGGCCAGGAACTTCAATTTATCCTCTGGGACTTTCACAATATAGACTTTTCCATATTCTAAATTCTCATCATCATCTTCCATTTCACAACCATTTTCTAGCCATGATTTAAAATCAAACCATTCCTCTACTTCAGAATTTCCTATCTCTGCCGCATCTAAGAAACCACATAATGTTGCTCCTTTTTCTGCCTTCATAATTAGTTCTCTATCTCCATTATCATTTCCAATGCTGATATATCCAGGCATATTAATAGAAAACTCATTACATTCATAACTTTCAATAATAGTAGAAGTATCATAGAGTATACATAGATTCATAGTTATCCCATTCGCATATCTTAAAACTTTCTTATACACTTTAGGGATTGTTTCCTTGATATGTTTTTCTACAGATTCTATATCTTCTTTTGTTACTGGTGCATTTTTCTGTATATAATCAATATTATTGTAGTTCATAATTTTACCTTCCTGATAGTTATCATTGCATATTCTACTTATTCTTACAATGTATTACCCAAATTAAGAAATTATTCCAAGAATAGAGTCATATCCCCATTAATACAGTATTCGTCATGATATAAAAAAATCGTGTAAATCAATTTTGTTCACACGATTTTTTATATAGTTTCAAACAAACCTTTAATTAGATTTGCGGCAATAATGCGACTTGAAGTTTTTTTATTGAATCATCTTTAGAATTTTTTCTAAAAGTACCATAAATATCCCAATGATAGGGCTCTTCAAATGCAATAGCCTTTAATCCTGTTGGTGCTTCATCTTCAAATTTTGGTGAAATTGCAATCCCTATTTTTTGTCTACATAAATGCATCAAGGTTCCGCCATCCATGGTTTTTGCTTTTATGTTTGGAGTAAACCCCTTGATTTTGCAGGCTTTAATGAAATCATTATATATATGAAAACTCTCATTCATTATTATAATATTCTCATTTCTCAGCATATCTAGAGGGATTTTTTCTTTCTCATAATAAGGATGTCCTTCATATACATATAAAACAAGATCACATTGACATAATTTTACTTGTTCTAAATTAGGATAATCATGTAGTCCAACAACAATACCATACTCAATATCATAATTAAGAAGCTTATTTATGACTTCTTCATTACTGTACTCACTCCATTCTACATGAAGAGTTTTATTTGAGTTTGCAAAATCTAATATTGTCTTAAGTTGAATAGCCTTTAAGATACCACTTGCACAACCAATTCGTAAGCGATTTATTCCGTTATTAAGATTATTTATTTCAGTTTTAATATGAGCATCCTGCAAGACAAATTCTTTGCTCCAGTCATAAAATAATTTTGCGCTATCTGTAGGAATAACACCATTTTGAGAGCGAACGAAAAAAGTGGTGTTATACTCATGTTCAAGATTCTTGATGATTTTACCAAGACCTTGTGCAGAAATAAATAAATGTTCAGCTGCTCTATGCATACTATGCATTTCATATACTTTCTGAAAATATATAAAGTTCTTTATATCACCCAATTTAAATCACCAGTCACCTTCATATCATTATTAGATATGGTTAGCTACTTCGAATGCATCCCAGATTGCATACATGATATTGGATACTTTTTTTGCATCTCCAAGCAAATAAAGATCAGGAATATCAAACTGAAGATTATTATAAAGTGTATTCTCTTCTTTATATCCAACTGAAAGGATAACACTATCACTCATAATAGTCTTGCTACCTTCTTTAGTATCTACTTTCACTTCTCCATTCGCAAATTCTGTAACCTTTGCACCTGTGATAATTTCTACTCCATTAAATGGTAGCAATGCTTCCAACATTTCTTTATTTGCAGCACAAAGTGGACCATTTACAGCCATTACCTTATCTAATGCTTCAACAATTGTAACATGAATTCCATTCTGCGCCAACCACAAAGCAGTTTCACAACCTACAAGTCCACCACCTACAACGACAGTTTTCTTGCCAGCATCCTTCTGTTTCAATAAAACTTGTTCTGCTGTATAAGTATGTGAATCATCACCCAAAGAGAATACTTTTGGTTTAGATCCTGTCGCAAGAATCACAGTATCATAATCCATAGCTTTAATTTCTTCTTCATTAAGTTCCGTATTCAAATGAGCATGTACGCCTAAACGATTTAATTCATTTGTATACCAATCTGCTAATGCAATATCATCTTCTTTAAAATCAGGAGCTCCACCTGGAATTAAATTACCGCCAAGCCTACTTCCTTTTTCATAAACTACTGGTTGATGTCCTCGGATAGCTAATACACGTGCAGCTTCACAGCCTGCAACACCACCACCTACAATCAACACTTTCTTTTTCTTTAAAATAGGCTCATATGCATTAACACGCTCTCTAGCTGCCTGTGGATTTACAGCACAATTAAGAAGAGAATATGAAGCAACTCTTCCCATACATCCTTCATGGCAAGAAATACATGGACGTATCTGTGTGATCTTACCACATCTTAATTTATTACAATAATCTGGATCTGCTAGTAGTGGTCTACCTAGATCAATAACATCACATTCACCATTTTCAATAGCTTCTAATGCCATGTCTGGATTATCCATACGGCCTGCACAGAATACTGGGATATCTACTACTTCTTTTACCATTTTGCAGTATCCTCTGTAAAGCCCTTTCTTTTGATACATAGGAGGATGATTCCACCACCAGGCATCATATGTTCCAACATCAGTATCCAGCGCATCATAGCCATAGCTTTCAAGTAATTTAGCAGCTTTTAAGCCTTCTTCTGTGTCTCTGCCCTTTTCTTCAAAATCTTCTCCTGGTAATGCTCCAACACGCCAATCTTTTATCATACTTTTTACACTAAAACGAAGTGTAACAGGGAAATCATCACCACATGTTTTTTTAATTTCTTCTACTATTTCCTTAGCAAAACGAAGTCTGTTCTCAAGAGAACCTCCATATTCATCAGTTCTTTGGTTAAACATTGAAATCGCAAATTGGTCAATTAAATAACCTTCATGTACTGCATGAATCTGCACACCATCAAAGCCTGCTCTTTTTGCATGGAAAGCAGCTTCACCAAACTGTTTTACAATAGCATGAATTTCATCTACAGTAATGGCACGACAAGTCTTATCTAACCAGCGATGTGGGATTGCAGATGGTGCAATGGGTGGAATATCTCCTACATTTGTAGGAATAGTCACACGACCAAATCCTCCTGATAACTGTAAAAAGATTTTACTTCCATATGCATGAATTCGCTCTGTCATTTCTCTACTTGTTTTCACAAAGTTAACAGGCTTGTAAAGTGGATTAGGAACAGTTGAAGGGTCCTGTTTTTCAACAACCTGATCAAAAAATGTGACACCTGTAATAATAAGTCCAGTTCCACCCTTTGCTCTTTCTACATAATAATCAATACCACGCTGATTCCAACCGCCATTGGCATCTGCAAGACCTAAAGGTCCCATTGGAGCCATCGCAAATCGATTTTTAATAGTTATACTTCCAATTTTTATTGGACTAAATAATTTTGAATATTTCATAAAATTTGCATCCTTCCTTGTTATTTTATTCTCATGACTACATGATAACATATTGTTAAACCGCAAACTCTACCCATCTGATAACTGCAAATTATATTACCCTATATAATAATGTATTCTTATAGCGACCGCAGTTTATTTCAATCAATAAATCATAGATAAAGAAAAGATG
>NZ_JACRWG010000039.1:0-24922 GCF_014306455.1 Catenibacterium faecis | reverse complement strand
CCTCCAATGGATCATCCTTGGAGAAAAAACAGCTTTGCGAATTATGCTGCAAAACAAAAGCACCGTTGTGGTGCTAATGTTTGATTATTTTTGGGACATTATCAATTTCGGTTGACACAGAAAATAGAAACTTTTTTAGAGTTTTATATGTAGGTATATTTGATTAAATGACGCTTTTTTTAATTTCTATTGATTTCTCCAAGTTTTTTTGTATTTTATTTGCTTTTTGTTATAAGAACGATTACAATTTAACTGTACCTAGTAATGGGTACATTTTAAAGGCTCTTGTTTAAGGCCGCTCTCAATGACACATACATTTGCTTTCCTTATTCAAGAGCTTTTATTGTGTCATGAGAGCATTTTTTAATTTGACAAATACTCTAATAGAGACTATATTCATTAAAGCAGAGAGGTGATAGTATGCAAAGATTCACATTTGATGATGAAGATGACTCTATTAAAGACACTAAGAGAGAGAATTCTATTCAACAGGAAGAAAAAGAACCTGAAGTTAAAAAAGTTGTTAAGACTAAAGTGAAACATAAGAGATCACATTCTTTACCTAAACGTACTAAAACTAAGGTAAAGTATAAAGAGAAATCACATCCTGTGATGACTTTTATTAAGACTTTTGTGTTATTAGTATTACTTGTGATTATATTAGTAGCACTTGCATTTGGTGTACGTTTTTATTTAGATAATCCAGAAACTGTAAAACAGTGGTTCTGGCAAGGTTATCGTTATTTATTTAGATAGTAAAAGAGGTCCTATTGGACCTCTATTTGTTTACCTGAATGATGAAGAAATAAGCCATTGTCTTACCTCTAGGTACATCATAATGTTCTATAAGTGTAAGATAGTCTGAATTTAGTCTTAAATTCTTCTCTACAAGAGATATTTCAGTTGTATAGATGAATACATACCCTCCTGGTAAAACGTGTCTGTGAATACGTTTAAAGAAGTTATCGTAAAGATTCTTTAAAGCACGTGTATCTTTCATCTGTGCATAGGTAGGCATATCAGTAAAGATTTCATCAAACATTTCATTATTCACAAAACGGTTGGCATCCTTATTTACAAAGTGAATAGCCTGATTAGCTGCAATCGCATTCTTCTTAGCTGCTTCTAAGCCTTCTCCATAAATATCCAACCCCATCGCAAACTTAACTGGTTTAGCCATACATCTTTCAATAAGTGTAACACCACTACCACAGAATGGATCTAATACACGAGAATGCATGCCCATATATGGTTTAGCCACTTCCATAAGTGTTGCTGCTACATAAGGCTGCATCGAATTAGAAATAATTTCACGTCTATAATTAAAGCGTGGATTGTCTAATGAACTCAACTTTAAGTAAACATTCACTGTTCCTGGCTTTAATTCTCTAATAAGTATTTCAATATCATAATCAGATGTTACATTCTGTAAGTGTGAAGGCATTTCTTCAATGAGTTCTTGAACTACATCATTGATAACAGCTGATTTCTTTTCTCTCATTTGATCAACCAAACGATAATAGAAACATCCTTCTGCATCATATAAACGGTGTAGTACGTCTACCAAGTTACTTTGCGCAATACGTTTACCAATTAAATGCCCATCCTGAGCAAGTCCTGAACAACCTGATAATGGGAAAATCATTTCTCTATAATTACGTAAGCCTAGAAGGTCATAAATAGCCTTTGTACGGACTAATACGCCCTGTCCGACTGGTTTATAACGTAAATGCTTCACCTGTTCAAAAAGTGTATATTGATAATAAGGAAGTGTTGTAAGAATAACATCGACTTCTTTATGCAATAAACGGATTGATTTCTTCTTATGATAAGAATAAGAACGAATCATCGGATTTAATACCTTTAATTGTGCTTTGATATGCTTGCTGTCTACTACTTCTGAATTCATGAGTTCATTCTGGATTTCCTGTAATTCCTTAATATAAGGCTTACAATCATAATGACTCATACCTTTTAAATAAGCATCTTTTACAAAATCCTTTTCTTCATTCTTATAAGCATCTAAAAGAACAGAAGCCATCATAGAATTTTTAGTATATCCAAGTAGTAATGCCGCATTTTTTCTTACCTTAGGATCTTCATGAGATAAACAATCACATAATTTTTCTACAATAGGTCCATCTAATGTATCAACAGCTGTCATTGACCCTTTTAATTTTATTAGATTTTGACGCAGATCAATGTCTGCGAGAATATTCTTTACAACATTTTTTTCCATATAAAACACCTCATAATCATATTCATTATATCAAATTTATCCCTTTGTTACTATAAAAAAGTGCCTTAGAAGACACCTTTTTGTGTAATTATGTAACTAAGTGGAACATCAAGTGAGTGAGGATGAGTATTTTCTACTTCCTGGAAATCAAATGCTAAACCAATCGTCAGAGCATCTGTCTTTTTTAAACAACGATCATAAAAACCTCGGCCATAGCCAATACGATTATGATTTGCATCAAACATAAGTAATGGTACTACAATCACATCTAAATCTTTAACATCCATATGTTCATTAGTAGAAGGTTCCAATATGTGAAAAGCACCCTCTTTTAAATCATCCATAGTATATATTCTTTGGAAATCTAATTCATCTCCTACACATTTTGGCACATAGATTTCCTTTTCTAGTATATATTTCTCAATCACATGAAGTGTATCCACTTCATGACGATAAGACATATAAAATCCTATTCTTTTCGCATTCTTAAATGCAGGCATTTCTTCTAGATAAGAAGCAATTCTTTTTGAATAAGAAAGAAACGTCTCTTCTTCTAAAGCGAGACGTTTCTTAATCATCTGTTTTCTATCCAATAGCATCTTCTGACATATCAAGCTTAATAAGCTGATTTAATTCAACAGCATATTCCATAGGTAATTCTCTGCTGAATGGTTCAATGAAGCCCATAACAATCATCTCTGTTGCCTGTGCTTTAGTGAGACCTCTGCTCATTAAGTAGAAGAGCTGATCTTCTGATACTTTAGATACAGTGGCTTCATGTTCAATAATAGAATCATTATTGGCCATGATATTCGTAGGTACTGTATCACTTGTAGAAATCTTATCTAGAATTAATGTATCACATTCCACCTTGCTCTTACAGTCATACGCATTCTTGTTATGACGGACAAGTCCTCTATAGTTTGTCTTACCACCATTTCTGGCAATAGATTTGGAAATGATCTGACTTGATGTATGAGGTGCTGCATGAATCATCTTAGCCCCAGAATCAATGATCTGACCTTTATCTCCTACCGCAATAGTAATAACTGTACCCTTGGCTCTTTCTCCTGCAAGAACACAGCAAGGATATTTCATAGTAACAAGTGAACCGATGTTACCATCTACCCATTCCATTGATCCACCTTCCATAACTTTTGCACGCTGTGTAACTAAGTTATAGATATTCTTAGACCAGTTCTGGATTGTTGTATAACGACAATGCGCATTCTTGCCGACAATAATTTCTACAACACCAGCATGAAGTGAATCTTTAGAATAAGAAGGTGCTGTACATCCTTCTACATAATGGATATCTGATCCTTCATCTACAATAATTAAAGTTCTTTCAAACTGTGCCATACGTTCAGAATTGATTCTAAAATATGACTGTAATGGCTTATCTAATTTAGTATGAGGTGGTACATAAATAAATGATCCGCCTGACCAGACAGCCCCATTTAATGCAGAAAACTTGTTATCGTAATATGGAATAACAGTATCAAAATACTTCTTGAAGATTTCTGGATATTGTTTTAATCCAGAATCAATATCTAAGAAGATAACACCCTTCTCTTTGACTTCTTCAAGCATATTATGATAAACAACTTCAGATTCATATTGAGCACTTGCCCCTGCTAAGAACTTCTGTTCTGCTTCAGGAATACCTAAACGATCAAATGTATTCTTGATTGTTTCTGGTACTTCTTCCCATTTATCTGTTTTAGTATCTGATGGACGATTATAGTATGTATAATCATCAAAATCCATCTTAGATAAATCAACACCCCACTTAGGCATTGACATCTTTAAGAACTGTTTTAATGACTTGATACGGTATTCAGTCATCCATTCTGGTTCTTCTTTAATGGCTGATATTTCTCTAACGATATCTTCATTTAACCCTTTAGGTGTCTTGAAGACAGATACATCCTCATCAGGATGATCTTCTATCACTTCAGCTTGTGGAATATTAAGATTCTCAATAGCCATCTCTATTCCTCGCTTCCTTCTAATAATTTTAAGAATCCAGTCCAGCCTAGAGTCGCACACTTAATACGATTGGCCTGCTTATGCGTATTCTTAAACGCAATCGCTTCTTCAAGAAGTTCTGAATCATATTCTTTTTCATAAATCATATGCATATAGTTATCTACAATATGCGCTGCTTCTTCTTTTGTCTTTCCTTTAACTAGTTCAGTCATGATAGAAGTAGAGGCAGTACAAATGGCACATGCTTCACCATCAAAACGTACATCTTCTACTACATCACCATTAAACTTAGCCTGGACATCAATGTCATCAATACATGTACTTGAATCCATATTGACTTTCTGATATGAATCATCATCTACAAGTCCATGGTTTCTAGGATTCTGATAATGGTCCATAATAATTTCTCTCATGATCATTGGATCATCCAAAGAATGCATCAAGGAAATCATCTCCTTTCTTACACGCTTCAATAAACTGATCAATTTCTTCTTCAGTGTTATAGAAATAGAAAGAGACACGACAAGTTGTTCTTACTTTTAAGAACTCGTCTAGAATCTTTGCACAATGTTCACCAGCTCTTACTGCAATACCATAAGTATTAAATAAGCTGGCTGCATCTTGCGCAAAGACATCTTTAATATTAAAAGCAATAGCCCCTTCTGAGTTTGGGTTATATACAGTGACATTATCCAACTGAGACATCTTCTCAATTGCATAATGACGTAATTCTAATTCTCTTTTACGGATATTTTCCATACCGATGCTCTGTAAGTATTTAACAGCTGCACCTAAGCCAATCACACCTTCAATATGAGGTGTACCTGCTTCAAATTTATAAGGTGGTTCCTTTAGTGTGACAAGTCCACAGCTGTTATAGCGTGAATTAGATCCTCCGCCAAAACGTGTAGGCTTTGTTTCTTCTAATAACTCATATTTACCATAAAGAACACCAACACCTGTAGGACCACACATCTTATGACCTGAGAAAGCTAAGAAGTCCACATCATCACGTACAACATCTGTGACAATATGTGGTACACTCTGTGCCCCATCTGCCACCACAATAATACCCTTAGAATGAGCATATTCTGTGATTTCCTTGATAGGAACTTCATAACCTAATACATTTGTCACAATCGCAAGTGAAATAATCTTTGTATTCTCTGTTACAGCCTTCTTGACATTTTCTAATGTCATACGACCTTCTTCATCTAGTTCAATATATTTCACAACAGCACCTGTTTCCTCTGCTACATCAAACCAAGGTAATGTATTAGAGGCATGTTCTGCCACATTCAAGAGAATTTCATCGCCTGCTTTTAAATGTGTTTTGGCATAACCATTCGCAATTAAGTTAAGTGAATCTGTTGCACCACTTGTAAATACAACTTCCTCTTTTCTTTTAGCATGAATAAAATGCTGAACCACTTCTCTCGCTTCTTCATAAGCAACATCCACCTGATGAGATAAATCATAATCTCCACGATGGGCATTTCCTGAGTAGCTAGATAAATATTCACATACTGCATCAATCACACATTGAGGCTTTAATGTAGTCGCACCATTATCAAAATAAATCAGTGGCTTGCCATGCATGAGTGTCTTTCCATCCAACATTGGAAAGTCTTTTCTTATATCCTTACTATTTAACATAACTAAGCACCTACCTTTGATAACGCCAATTCAAAACGTTCCTTAATCATCTGATTATCTACAACTTCGACTACTGGCATTAAATAACCATAAGTAATCAGCTGCATAGCCTGACGTTTAGTCAAGCCACGTGACTGTAGATAATAAAGATGTTCTTCATCCATCTTCCCTACACCAGCTGCATGAGAAGCCTGGACATCATATTCGTCAATATATAAGAATGGATTTGCACTTGCATAACATTTTGGATCAAAGACAATGATCTTATTTGTCTGATGTGATGCTGAACCATTCTGTCCATTTGTAATTGTACCAATACCATCAATCACAAGATGTGCTTCATCTTTCGCAACACCATAGTTATCCATGATACCAGTAGTATGGGGTGCATTGTGTTTTATATGCACCTTATAATGTTTCTTTTCTTTATCCTTCGATAAAGCCGCCATTCTTAATCTGACATCTGCTCCTTCACCATCTAATTCAAATGTATAAGAGGCTTCAATAGAAGCATCAGATAATTCAGAATAGCCAAGCTGAAGCATACTATCATGATAAGAATGTCCTTCATCGAGATAAGTATTCTTTCCTGTTCCTTCATTTTCATTAAAGAAATTAACATGTGAATAAGCGCCGTTAGTAAATGTACGATTTAATACACCGTTTTCTTCAACATGTCTTGTTTCAATCACTTCTGCATGGACATTGTCTTCAAATACATAATGTAGTGACATTTCATTCTTTACATCTACCACTACATGAAGCTGAATGGGTTCTCCATACTTGAATGTGATTGTTGTATCATTCACAACAACTTCTTTAGGAAGATTATCTTCTATTACCTTCCCATCCACAAAATGAATATAGTGTTCAAAACTATACATTGCTTGTCACCTTATGGCCACATACCCCGATAGAAACAACGTCTTCGTCTTCTTTTTGGAGTTCAATGCCTAATTCTTTCTTTACCCATTCATATCCTTCATTGTTGATCTTTTCAATTAGTTCAAAGCCACCTTCTACTACAATGTTTCCATCTACTAATACATGTACATGTGTAGGCTTTACTAATTCATA
This sequence comes from Catenibacterium faecis, assembly GCF_014306455.1. Taxonomy (NCBI): domain Bacteria; kingdom Bacillati; phylum Bacillota; class Erysipelotrichia; order Erysipelotrichales; family Coprobacillaceae; genus Catenibacterium; species Catenibacterium faecis. The sequence goes on along the minus strand of NZ_JACRWG010000039.1, from coordinate 17,958 downwards.
TAATCTTTCATAGTGAGAAACCATAACTAGACCAAAGTCTTCCTTTTTTGTTTCTCTCATCTCATTGATATTATCAGCGACGATACGTAACGCATCAACATCTAGACCTGAATCAATCTCATCTAATAATGCGAATTTAGGTTCTAGTAATTTCATCTGAAGAATTTCATTACGTTTCTTTTCTCCACCTGAGAACCCTTCATTTAAATAACGATGAGCTAAATTACCATCCATTTCTAAATCTTCTGTGGCATGATCCATAGCCTTAATGAACTGATAAAGACTTAATGGTTTTTCTCTTCTTGCATTCATTGCAGAACGGAGAAAATCAGAGTTTGTGACACCTGGGATTTCCTGTGGATACTGCATTCCTAAAAACAATCCTTTACGGCTTCTTTCATCTACACTCATAGAAAGAACATCTTCACCATCTAATGTGATTGTACCCTGAGTTACTTTATATTTAGGATGACCCATGATTGTACCTAATAATGTTGACTTCCCATTTCCATTAGGACCCATCAATGCATGTGTTTCTCCTGTATTAATTGTTAGATTAATTCCCTTCAAAATCTCCTTGTCGCCAATCGCAACATGAAGATCCTTTATACTCAAAACTGACATCTTTTTTTCACCTCGAGAATCATTATAAAAGATTAAACGTTCAACCTCAAATAATATGATAAAGAATTATGTCTTTTTATGTGAAACATGGGTAATTATTTGAAAAAAATCACCTACCATGTATAATATATATGTTACGCAAGGAGGGTACGTATGAAAGCCAAAAAAATAGCGGCGCTATGTTTAGCGAGTGTTTTATTACTAAGTGGCTGTGGTGGTAAAACTGTAGATGGAAAGAGCGTAGTGGCTTCAACTAGTGAAGGTCATGTTTATGCAGATGATGTTTATGATACATTAATTTCTACTAGTTCAGGTAAGTCAGCAGCATTCCAGTATGTTCTTGATCAGTTGATCAATAAACAATATCCTATTACAAGTGATATGAAAGATAATGCAAGGGATATGCTTGATAGTGTTAAGAATTCTTATAAGAGCCAGTATGGTGAAAATTCTTATGAAAAACAGTTTAAGAGTGATTTAAAGAGTGGTGGTTATGCAAGTGAAAGTGAATATAAGAAGAAGCTTGTGTATTCTTTACAGTATGCAGAATTAGTAAAACACTATGTAAAGACACATTATGATACTGTATTTGAAGATTATTATAAGGTTGCCACACCTCGTATGATCTCTATGATTAAGATTTCTGTTTCTGATATTTCTAATCCTACTGATTCTGAAAAAGAGAAGTTAGAAGAAGTGCAGGAATTATTAAAGGATGGTAAGAGCTTCGGTGATGTTGCTAAGAGTTATTCAGATGATTCTACGACTAAGAGTGCAAAAGGTTCTTTAGGTGTTGTAGATACTACAAGTAACTTAACAAATACTTATGGTAATACAATTAATGAAGCAGCTTTCTCTTTAACTGAGGGACAGACTTCTGATGTATTAACAGGTACTGATGGTTATTATATCTTAAAGTGTACTTCTACTAGTAAAGAAAAGATTAAGAAGAAATTAAAGAATGTGACTATCCAGTCTCCATTACTTACTTATGATGATTACATCATTTATCTTGCATTCAAGACTTATGATATTGAATATAAAGATGCAAAGATTAAAAAAGCAGTCAATGAAGCAATTAAAGAAGGCTTAAAGTCTAGAGCTGCAGAAAGGAAGTAATGAGAATGGCAGAATACAAACAGATCCATAAAGTAGAAGTTGAAAAGAAACCTTTTAAACTTACTAAGAAAATGATTGCATTACTTGTCATTGCGATTGTCCTTGTTGTAGGAGTGATTACAGCTTATATTGTGACTGCTGATAAAGACGGTTATACAAGTTCTGTAAAGGATGGTTCAACAGAAGTAATCAGTGGTGATGTAAGTGTGACTAAGAAAGGTTTATATGAATACTTATTAGACAACTATGGTGCCAATGAAGTATTAAATGAAGCTTACAATAAGATCACTGCAAAAGAGATTACTGACCAGGATGCAATTGATGCAAAAGTAAAGGAACAAAAGAATCGTTATGCTGAATATTCTGGTTCTTTTGAAACTTATGCAAAGAATCAGGGTTATAGTAATGCAAAGGCTTTTGAGAAGGAAGTCGTTGTACCAGAAGCAAAATCTGAACTATTAGAAGAAAAATATCTAGATACAGAGTTCAATGATGTATGTAAGAAATATAATGTTTCTTATTTAAAGATTGTTGAATATAGTAAAGAATCTGATGCATTAAAAGCATTAAAGACAGTGACTAATGCAGATGCAATGACTGCTTTAATGAATGCAAATAGTTCTAGTTCTACTGATTTAGGTTTTGTATGCAGTAAGAGTTCTACAACTACTGTTGATAAGAAAATCATCAAGGCCTTAAGTAAGTTTACTTCATTAAAGACTGATGGTATATATAAGGAAGCAGTTAAATTAAGTACTGGTAAATATGCAGTTGTATATGTATACAACACTGATAAGAATGCTCAGAAGAATGATATTGTTGAAAACTTATTAAACCTTGGCGATGTGAAAACAGATATTGAATCTTATTATTTAAAGAAATATAAGTTCACTGTTGAAGATAAAAAGGTTAAGAAACAAATCAAGAAAATTTCTAGTAAATATGTAGACTAAGAGACGTGAGAGCGTCTCTTTTGTGTTAGAATAAAGACAGGAGGTTTTATATGATGGATAATTGTATTTTTTGTAAGATTGCAGCTAAGGAAATTCCTGGCAAAGTTGTATATGAAGATGATACTTGTATTGCGTTCTTAGATTTATCACAGACTACTAATGGACATACGCTCGTTATTCCTAAGGAACATTATGATAGCTTTTTAGAAGCAGACCCAGAAGTGATGGCACATTGTATGAAAGTGGCTCAGAAGCTTGCAAATAAGATTGTAGAGAATATGCATGCAAAGGGATGCAATATTCTTACTAATGCGAAAGAAGTCGCTGGTCAGACAGTGCATCATTTCCATATTCATATTATTCCAAGATATGAAGAAAATGATCCAATCAAGATTGAATTTACTGATCGTTCAAGTGTTGTAAATCTTGATGATATATACAACGAAATCATGAAATAGAAAAACAGGGATTTAAAAAAATCCCTGTTTTTTTAGTACACACAATGATATGCCATCTCTTTGTATTATGATGTGATTAACCTCTCACAAAGTAGCGTGAAACAAATTCCATATTAATTTCTTTGATTTCTCTTTTACCTTCTATATAATCTTCATACATTTCGAAGGGATCTCCAGCCCCAAACAAGCCGCATCCACTGCAGTTCTCACAACCTGCAGAATCATTACAGTCCAATGCTTCTTGTATGATTCTTTTTCTTTCTTCTCTTGTTGTATCTTTTATTAGTACACTCTTCATATCCATCACCCACTCCTAGTATAGAAATAATGAATACAAATAGCAAGCAATATACCTATCTTTTTGGTATGTTATAAATACTAAGGAAAAGAGATAGCATTTCTACTATCTCTTTCGTATGAATTATTCAGCAGCATCAAAATCTTTAGCAAGCGCTTCTGCTCTTGCACGACGACGTTTAGCATCTACTAGACACTTATCAAATAATGCTTCTGCATTTTCAGGATTGATCTTAACTAACTGAGAGAATCTGTTTTCACTCATTAAGAAGTCTCTGAACTTAGAATAATCAGGAGCCTTAGAATCAATTGTAAGTGGGTTCTTACCTTCTTCAGTTAAACGTGGATCGTATCTTAATAAGTTGAAGTAACCACATTCAACAGCCCATTTTTCCTGTCTTGAAGAGTTAATTAATCCACCCTTGATATGATGTTCATTACATGGTGCATAAGCAATAATTAATGATGGTCCATCATAAGATTCAGCTTCCTTCATAGCCTTAATAGCCTGCATTGGGTTAGCACCTAAAGCAATCTGTGCAACATATACATGACCATAAGCCATAGCAATCTGAGCTAAGTCTTTCTTAGCAACCTTCTTACCACTTGCAGTGAACTTCGCAATAGAAGCAGCCTGTGATGATTTAGAAGACTGTCCACCAGTGTTAGAATATACTTCTGTATCAAGAACTAATACATTGACATTCTGATCATTAGCAAGAACGTGGTCTAATCCTCCGTAGCCGATATCATAAGCCCATCCGTCACCACCGATGATCCACTGAGACTTAGTCACTAATTCACCCTTCATATCAAGTAATTCCTTGATAGGTTCATTAGCTGAAGCTTCAACTTTTTCTACTAATTCGTTATAAAGAGCCTTTTCTTCTACTCTCTGACCCTTAACAGCTTCATATTTTTCAAGAATTTCTTTTAATTCTGGTTCTACATCATTCTTATTTGCTTCAATGATTTCTAAGATATGTTTAGACATGTAGTTTTCTGCAAGTTTCATACCGAAACCAAATTCAGCATTATCTTCGAATAATGAGTTAGCCCAAGCCATACCATGACCATTCTTATCAGTAGTACATGGAGTAGATGGAGTTGAACCAGTATAGATTGATGAACATCCAGTAGCGTTCGCAATTCTCATATCAGAACCGAATAACTGAGAAGCTAAACGATAATATGGAGTTTCACCACAACCAGCACAGGCACCAGAAGCTTCAAAGTAAGGCTTCATGAATCCAACACCCTTCACTGTAGTTGTAGGATACTTGTCATCTCTATATTCTACATTGTTGTAAACATATTCAGATAAAGCAGAATGTTCTAATTCTTCCTTAACTGGAACCATTGTAAGTGCCTTTTCACCACGTTTACCTGGACATACAGATGCACATAATCCACAACCTACGCAGTTATCAGGAGAAATCTGGATACGGAATGATAATCCTTCAACGCCCTTACCAATTGGTTTTAATACATCATTAGTAATATCTTCTGGTGCATTCTTGATTTCTTCTTCAGTCATTAAGAATGGACGGATAGTTGCATGAGGACATACCATAGCACACTGGTTACACTGGATACAGTTGTCTTTTTCCCACTTAGGAACCTGAATAGCAATTGCACGTTTTTCTTTAATTGCAACGCCATTCTGCATAGTACCATCAAGCTTATCTAGGAATGCTGAAGTTGGAAGGTCATAACCTTCAAGTGCATTGATAGGAGCTACGAAGTTATCAAAGTAATCATCACCAGTTGGTTTTCTTAATGGTAATACAGTTAAGTTAGACCATTCTGGATCTACAGTTACTTCTTCAATTGCATCTTTACCAGCATCGATAGCCTTATAGTTAGCCTGGACGATATTTTCACCCTTGTTGCTATAAGACTTCTTAGCCATTTCTTTCATCTTAGTAACAGCTTCATCGATTGGAAGAATCTGTTCATTTAATGCGAAGAATGCTGACTGTAGGATAGTGTTTGTACGTCTACCCATACCGATTTCACCAGCAATCTTGTTGGCATTAATAATATAGAACTTAGCATGTTTATCTGCTAACTGTTTCTTTACTCTATTTGGAAGATAATCAGCGATTTCTTCTTTAGTAAATTCAGTATTTAATAAGAAACGTCCACCATCTTTTAAGTTCTTCAACATATCATACTTTAAGCAGTAGTTGTCTAATGAACAAGAGATGAAGTCTGCTCTATTTACATAGTAAGTTGCTCTAATTGGCTTATTACCAAATCTTAAGTTAGAACGAGTTGCTCCACCAGCCTTCTTAGAGTCATATGCGAAATAAGCCTGGCAGTATAAATCAGTATTATCACCAATAATCTTAATAGAAGACTTATTTGCAGATACAGTACCATCAGAACCTAAACCATAGAATAAGCACTGAGTAACACCAGAATTGATGTGGAATCCATGAACATCAGGTAATGATAAATGAGTTACGTCATCCTTGATACCAATTGTGAATCCTGTAAATGGATTATCTGAATTTAAGTGATCATAAACAGCCTTGATATGCTGAGGTGTAGTATCCTTAGAACCCATACCATAACGACCACCGATCACTAATGTATCAGCATCTCTAATAACTGAACATACATCAAGGTATAATGGTTCACCAGTAGCACCCATTTCCTTAGTACGGTCAAGTACAGCAATCTTCTTAGCAGTAGCTGGTAAAACAGCCTTTAAGTATTTTGGAGAGAAAGGTCTATAAAGATGTACTTTAATAACACCAACTTTTTCTCCTTCTTTAGCCATTTCATCAATTGTATCTTCAATAGTTTCAGTAACTGAACCCATTGCGATAATAACTCTATCAGCTTCTGGATCACCATAGTATGTAAATGGTGCATATTCTCTACCAGTGATTTCAGAAATCTTCTTCATGTAATCTGCAGCAATTTCTACAACTGCATCATAATGCTTATTCTGAGCTTCTCTGCTCTGGAAATAAATATCATCATTATCTGCACCACCACGTTCTACTGGATTAGTATGTGGGTTAAGTGCGTTTGCTTTAAATTTCTTAATAGCATCATAATCAACTAATGAAGCTAAAGTTTCATAATCAAGAACTTCTACTTTCTGAATTTCGTGAGATGTTCTGAAACCATCAAAGAAATGGATAAATGGTACACCTGCTTTAATTGCAGTTAAGTGTGCAACACCAGCTAAATCCATAACTTCCTGTACAGAATGTGAACAAAGCATAGGAATACCTGTCTGACGGCAGGCATAAACGTCCTGATGATCCCCAAAGATATTTAATGAACTAGTTGCAAGAGCTCTTGCAGCTACATGGAAAACACCTGGAAGCATTTCACCCTGAATCTTATAAAGGTTAGGAATCATTAATAATAGACCCTGAGATGCAGTAAATGTAGTAGCTAAAGCACCACCCTGTAAAGCACCATGTACAGCCCCAGCAGCGCCTGCTTCTGACTGCATTTCAACTACGTTTACAGCAGAGCCAAAAATATTTTTTCTTCCCTGTGAAGCCCATTCTTCAGCATGTTCAGCCATTGGTGAAGAAGGGGTAATTGGATAGATACTTGCTACTTCAGAAAATGCATATGCAACATGAGCGGCAGCAGTATTACCATCCATAGATAAATACTTCTTAGACATAATCTTTCAATCCTCCTTATCTACCATTATACGCTGATATGCAATAAAATACTATAATTAATTATTATCATGTATTTTATCTCTAAAGTGAAAAGTTAAATTCCACTTTAGGGGGTCAAAGTTGCGTTTAGTCTTTCACTTCTTTTCAGTTATTTTTTCTCCTTCAGGTCTATAATTACTGTGATGTCTGTTTCTCTATTTCATGAAAGGTTGATTATCATGGCTAAATCAAATAAGAATCTGCATCTTGCCCTTGCAGAAAGAGAAATGATTCTACTAAGGCTTCTATCACTGCTACTCTTGGAAAAGATAAATCAACTATAGGTAAAAAAATAAAGGCACATAGAAAACATTCACAGATTTGCAGTTTTGATCCTGCGTGTGCCAACAAGGACAGATGCAGAAGGACTGGAAAAAGATAATACAGAATATTAAGTCGAGGCAGTTAACATATCAATATACATTATTATTCAAACAGATTTGTTGCATAATGTAATCAAGAAGGAGGAAAGAAAAGTAGAGAAGAAACAAAAAAACTGATGCAGATATTATAGAAAAACTTGATAGTGTTGATTCTAAAATGGGATATTTAAAAAACTTATCAGAGAAGATATCGAAAACGCAAAAAAAGATCAGAGCATATAACCCTGGTCTCAGACTATTGACAAACTAAAACTAAAATTCAAACTATTACCACTCTTTTCATTGACACTCTAGAGCTGACTATACTATTATTTTTCAGTCAAATGGGGAGGAGTTATATAGATGAAAACAAAAATGTCTTTAAAAGAATGGCTTCCGTTAATCGGTATGACTATTTCAGCTTTTTTAGTAAATACATCTGAATTCATGCCAATAGGTTTGTTGACAGATATTTCCAATGATTTCAACATGACAGCAGCACAAGCAGGTGTCATGATCACAGCTTACTCATGGACTGTGACAATATTGTCTCTGCCACTTATGTTACTTGCATGTAAAATAGAACCAAAGAAACTTTTATTAGGCACACTTACTGTATTTTCCACATGCCAGGTGCTCTCTGTTATTTCCATTGGTTTTCCATTTCTAGTCGTATCACGTATTGGTGTTGCCTGTGCACATTCTATTTTCTGGGCTATTGCTTCACCACTTGCAGTCCGTGTCGTATCTAAAGAACATCAATCAAAAGCACTCAGTGCTATTATTACCGGAACTGCTATCGCAATGGTTCTTGGAATGCCGCTTGGTAGAATGATTGGACTTAATATTGGATGGAGAATGACTTTCTTATGTGTGGCAGTCATTTCATTCGTAGTCCTTGTCTATCTTGCATTCGTATTCCCAAAGATAGAAAATACAGAATCATTTTCTATCAATCAGCTTCCAGAACTTTTCAAGAATTCAAGACTAATGATTACTTATATCATTACATTCCTTTTTGCAACTGGATACTATACAACTTATAGTTATATTGAACCATTTTTACAGAGAGTTGCTGGATTTCCAAGCCACCTAGTGACTATCACATTAATGTTATTTGGTGTTGCTGGACTTTCAGGAAGTTATCTCTTTTCTCGATATTATGATGATCATCGTTTTGCATTTGTACAAACAGTTCTATTTGGTTTTGCAGGTGCTCTAGGCCTTCTATATCCTGCTTCAATCAATATGTATATGATCATATTAGTATGTGCTATCTGGGGTATAGCCGCAATGGCTTTTCAAACAAGCTTTCAGGCTGAAATCATTGGATGTGTTTCTACAGCCGCTTCATCTGTTGCCATGGCAATTTTCTCAGCTATCTTCAATCTAGGGATTGGAAGTGGTACCTGGCTAGGTGGAGTCGTTTATACAAACACTTCTTTAAACTTCATCGGTTTTGTAGGCGCAATGATTGTACTTGTTGCTGCATTCATTAGTTTTATAAAATTCCGCAGCAAATAGGATATCCTTAGGGGGTATCCTTTTTAGTATAATTAATTATCACCCTGTATTTTTACTATTAAATCTTTCTATCAAATGCATTTAATGTTAAAATGGAGATGAAATATACAAAAGGAGCATAAAATGAATACGAAAAATTGTTTTATTGGTCAGTCTGGTGGGCCTACGGTTGCCATCAACGCCTCTCTTGCAGGTGTTATTACTCAATGCCAGGAAGAAGGATTTACTCATATTTATGGTATGGTTAATGGTATCCAGGGACTATTAGAAGATCACTTCATGGATCTAGGTACAACATTTAATTCTGAGGAAAAAATTGATGCATTAAAGCATTCCCCAGCAATGTATTTAGGAAGCTGTCGTTATAAGCTGCCTACAGTAAGTGATGATAAAGACACTTACGACTTGTTATTTAAAAAGTTTAATGATTTAGAAATCACTGATTTCTTCTATATTGGTGGAAATGATTCTATGGACACTGTGGCTAAACTTGCAGCTTATGGTGAAACAATCAATTCCCCTATTCACTTCATTGGAATTCCAAAGACTATTGATAATGATTTGATGGGTACAGATCATACTCCAGGCTTTGGTTCAGCTGCAAAGTATGTTGCAAGCTCTATGTTAGAAATTGCTTATGATTCTTCTATCTATAAGCTAGATGCAATTACTATTGTAGAAATCATGGGACGTAATGCAGGTTGGTTAACTGCTGCAAGTGCACTTGCAAGAACTGAATGTAATGATGCCCCTGATCTCATTTATTTACCGGAAGTCGTATTTGATAAAGAACGTTTCTTGAAGGATATTGAAGAAAAGTTCAAAGAAAAGTCTTCTATCATGATTGCAGTAAGTGAAGGTATTCATGATGAAAACGGAAACTTCTTAGATAGTGGTGATTCACAACAGTATGATGCATTTGGTCATCCAATCCATTTTGGTACTGGTAAGGTATTAGAAAATATCTGTAAAGAACATTTTGGATGTAAAGTAAGAAGTATCGAATTAAATGTACTACAAAGATGTGCAATGCATATTGCCTCTAAAGTAGATATTGATGAATCTTTCTTTATTGGTAAAAAGGCTGTAGAAACAGCACTTGCTGATCATACAAATGTTATGATGGGTGTTAAGAGAACTAGCAATGATCCATATACTGCAGAATGTATCTATAGTAATGTACAGGATATTGCGAACCTAGAACAGAAAGTTCCAGCAGAGTGGATTACTAAAGAAGGTAATGATATCACTCAAGAACTTTATGATTACTTATATCCATTAATTCAGGGTGAAATCGCTATTACTTATAAGAATGGTATTCCTTCATATATCGATATTGCCCATTTAAAAGAAAATTAAGAACGAATAAAGTCGAATAAAGTCCCTTAAAAATGGGACTTTATTTATTTATTGTTTAATTTTATGTATTTTTTTGTTGACGAGTGTATTTCTACATGGTATTATAGGTGAGCAGTCAAGAAATGGGCCTGTAGCTCAGTTGGTTAGAGCGCACCCCTGATAAGGGTGAGGTCGATGGTTCAAATCCATTCAGGCCCACCATTTCTAAAACTGTTAAACATGGGCCTGTAGCTCAGTTGGTTAGAGCGCACCCCTGATAAGGGTGAGGTCGATGGTTCAAATCCATTCAGGCCCACCATGTTTATTTAAAATTTCTTTGGGGCCTTAGCTCAGCTGGGAGAGCGCCTGCTTTGCACGCAGGAGGTCAGGAGTTCGATCCTCCTAGGCTCCACCAATTATAAATCAATCCTATAGTAGAAGAAATTAGGCAATTAAATGCCGAAGAACCTCCTCAATTTGAAATTGAGGAGGTTTTTATTTTTTATCAAACTGTTGACAAATGATAAAAATCGTGTGGCTAGAAATGAATGAATATTCATTTCTAGCCCTTTTTAGTAGTTAAACTATTATGAAACAAAGCAAACACAACATTCTCTACTCACCACAAAGGTTAAGACTATTCTTGGACGCTCTATGGATGTGGCTCTTGATAGTCTGAAGTGCTACTGCAATGACCCTGTTTCCAACTTCACTCGTTGCCGAAAGCTTCCTGTTCGTACTCCCTTTGAATGCATCATGAGTCTTTCAAATTACTCCTCAATAGGTGAATTGTCTCACTTTTTTGAGGGTCACGGTCCGCATTTTGCTTTTTATGAAACTATAATGAGTTATTTACCCGTTACAGCCCCTTTTTTACCTATTATTAAAGGACAGCCGTTTAGAGGCTGTCCTTTTCACGTTAGAATACGTATTCTTTTAATCTTTGCATAGCTTCCTGTAATAATTCATGTGGTAATGCAATGTTGAGTCTTATACCCCATGGATCATGGAACTGAACACCACTTTGCCAGTCTACACCTACATCCCATCCTTTTTGAATAAGTTCATCAATAGTCAGATGATTCTTTAGACAGTAGTCTTCACAATGTAGGAACACCATATAAGTCCCCTGCGTTTGAGATACTTCAATACCTTCTACATTGTTTTTAATAAAGTTATAGGTATATTTCATATTCTGTTCAAGTACCTGATTTAATTCATTCACCCATTCAATAGATTCTTCACGATAGGCACCTATTAAAGCATGCATGGATAAAACGTTCATACTATTGTAATGTGTTGAAGTAGCTACTTTGTTGAGCTGTTCTCTTAAATAGTCATCACAAATAATATGATAGCTGCCAATAAGTCCTGCTAAGTTAAATGTCTTACTCGGTGCATAAATAGAGATTGTGCGTCTTTTAGCATCTTCACTAATACTATAAGTAGGAATATGCTTATATCCCGTAAATACAATGTCTGACCATATTTCATCTGATACGACAATGACATCATTTTCTTTAAAAACATTCATTGCCTGTTCAAGTTCTTCTTTTTCCCATACACGTCCACATGGATTATGAGGAGAACAGAAAACCGCTAAGTGAATGTTATTGTCTTTGATACGCTTGTCCATATCCTGATAATCCATGCGCCACACACCCTCTTTATCCTTTACAAGAGGGCTTAATTCAGCCACTCGGTCTGTATCATTTAATACAGTGGAAAACCCTACATAAGTAGGACTATGAAAAAGAATCTTGTCTCCCGGCTTTGTAAAGGCATGAATGGCACTTGCTAGACATCCTAAAACACCATTCTCGTAACCAATATACTCTTTCTTTAAATCATGAATATTGTTTCTTGTCTTCTGCCAATACATGATGGCTTCATAATAATCATCAGATGGATAGAAATAACCAAATAGCGGATGTGCGATACGTTTATTGAGAGCATCCATTACACTTGGTGCTGTCGCAAAATTCATATCAGCCACCCACATTGGAATAATACTAAAACCTTCTTTAGGGAAAGTAGGTTTCTTGACATGACCTTTTTGAGATCCTACTGCATCCAAGGCCATGGCATCTTTTTCTTTTCTATCAATGATTGTTGTAAAATCGTACTTCATGTTGTCTCCTTATTATTATAATAGGATGACTTGAAATGTTACTTAATAGACAGCATTTAGAATAGTATCGAGTGAATAATGTCCTTCTTTATAATCCACTATGATTGCTGTCGCATTATCTGGAAATCTTAAACGTTCATCATGAGGCATAAGTGTTTTAACTAATCCATAAAGTGAACAGCCATGTCCAACAATAAGTACTGTATCATCTTCTTTACTTGATGCAATGATGTCATTAATGGATTCTATATGTTTATTAATCACATCATGGAGATCTTCTCCCTCATATGGGCGATAATCCATTTCGAGCGTATCCATCCAATTAGGTGCATCTATACGCAATTCTTTAACAAATAATGTGTTAATACCTTCTAAGATTCCAAAATTCACTTCTTTTAAACGTTTGTCAGAAATAGGCGCAATATTATGACCTTGAAGTATAATCTCTGATGTTTCTACCGCTCTTCCAAGTGGTGATGTATAAGCCTTGTTTATACTATAGTCCTTTAATTGCAGAGACATGTTTTCTACCTGTTTAACGCCTAATTTTGATAAAGGTGAATCACACCATCCCTGTGTTAAATTGATTTCATTAAAGTGTGTTTTACCATGTCTTACAAATATAAACTTCATTGATTATTCTCCTTTAAATGCAAAGTGTAGATGATGCTTATTCTTATCTAATAAGAATTCTTCATGTGTCTTAGCACCCCATGTATCATCTCCTGCAACACCCATCTGCTTCTCATTAATACATAATACTGTCTGATATGCTTCAGGTAATTCATCATGATGACGTGCATTTTCTAATTCATAAGGTGTGTAATGTAAAGCTGACATTTCAAAATCATCGCCTTCTAATAATAATACCTTATTTTCACCATGAATCAATACTTCCTTAACATGTGTTCTATTGCCACATTCCTGTGGGTAGAGATAAGGTGTACAGTTGTCTGTGACATTATAATCATATCTTCCAAGCATTGCCCCTTTATTTCTATCTATATAGTTTTCTTCTGGACCAAATCCATAATATGAGACATGCTCCATATCCTTATATAACTGGAATAATAGGCCGAATGCAGGCATTTCAATATTGGATGCAAGAGGCTGATAAGACATATCTACTTCTACTTTTCCATCACCATATACAGTATATGTAAGATAAAGTAGTTCATCTCCTAAATGAGGTAAATCATATGTATATTCAATCTTGCATGATGTTTCTTCTTTAACTACTCTCACAAATTGACATTTAGCATATAAACTTGCAGTTAGCCATTCCCCATAGCAATAGCCATATTTATTTTCCACATCATTATTTGTAGAAGCTCTAAAGAAGTTTGGTTTTACAGGCACACGAATGTATTCTTCTTGATGATAACAATAAGACACTAATCCTTTCTGTTTTGAGAAGATGACATTGAAGTCCTTCCCTACTACACCAACATTCAAATAGTCTTCTATCACTTTAACTGGCAAAGAAGATTTCTTTACTGTTTGAGGTTCATAATCATAAATGTACTGTTCATATGCATAGACTTGATTATCTTTCTTTAGATAAATATTCAATGCGTATTCTTTGTTATCTTCAACCACAAAAGGATTCTTGATTGTAGTTGTGTGTTGTGGTGCACATTCAACAATAACATTCTGTGATTTAATGACATAGCCGCCACATAACAAATCAATCTGTAAAGTGTATTCATTCAAATCAGTAAATAAGTATCTATTATCTAATTTGATTTCCTGTTCATTGATTGTGAAATCTACATATTGATAACAATACTTTACTTCCTGCATCTTAGGAGTATTCTTACGATTCGCAAAGACTAATCCATCGCCACAGAAATCATAATCACTTGGTCTTTCTTTAAAATCTCCTCCATAACAGAGTTTTCCATCATGATATAATGCCTGATCGATATAATCCCAGATAAAACCTCCCTGATAAAGAGGATATTTCTTTTCTAAATCAATATACTTAAATAAAGCACCATTACTATTACCCATTGAGTGCGCATATTCACATAGAATGAACGGTTTGTCCTGATGTGTAGTTAAGTACTTTTCTATATCTTTCACATATGTATACATCTGACTTTCAATATCACTTGTCTCGTTGTAAGAACGATCATGGAAGATACCTTCATAATGAATGACACGCGATTGGTCTTTGTTTCTTAAGAATTGAGACATTTCATAGAGATTCTTACCTCCGTGAGATTCATTACCTAAAGACCATATAATAATAGAAGGATGATTCTTATCTCTTTCATACATTGAATTTGCACGATCTAGAATAATATCTAACCATTCAGGCTTATTATCAGGAATAATATGTTCCTTGTCAAAGTACTCACTCCATGTACCATGTGTTTCTAGGTTCACTTCATCAATGACATAAAGTCCATATTCATCACATAGATCATAGACGAAAGATTGATTAGGATAGTGTGATGTACGTAACGCATTGATATTATGTGCCTTCATATTTAAGATATCCTGTTTTGTTTCTTCATAAGATACGTATCTACCTGTATAAGCAGAAAATTCATGTCTATTAACACCGTGGAAGATGATTCTCTGACCATTGATACACATAATACCATTTATGATTTTAAATTCTCTCACACCGACCTGCTGGCTTATACATTCTACTAAACCTTCTTCATCCATTACTTCAATAATCAATGTATAAAGGTGTGGTTTTTCTGCAGACCATAAATGAGGATGATCTAATTCAAATTGAAGTGATGTACTATCCTCTTTTATTTGACTCACAATAATTTCATCATTATATTTTAAAGTATAAATAACCTTTGTAGGGTGAATAACAGTTGGATTCACTTCTACGACTGCATGATCATATGTATCATTAAGATGTGTAAGTATCTTTACATCTTCCAAGTGTGTATGAGGTACCATTTCTAGTTCTACATCTCTAAATATCCCTGAAAAACGCCAGAAATCCTGGTCCTCCAGCCAGCTACCGCTACTAAAACGATAGACACTAACTGCAATCTTGTTGTTTCCTTCCTCTATTAAAGAAGTAATATTAAAGCGTGATGGTGTAAAAGTATCTTCACTATAGCCCACAAAAGTTCCATTGACCCATAAAGCCATTGCGGATTCTACACCTTTAAAAGTAATATAAACATCCGTGTTATCCTTAATAACTGAATTATCAAAATAAGTAATATAGCTGCCAATTGGATTATGTTCTGGAATCTCTCCTGGTATAATTTGTTCTGTGGCAGACCAAGGATAGATCTGATTGACATACATAGGTGTTCCATAACCCTGTAACTGAATATGTCCAGGAACATTGATTTCATCCCAGTTATCACTGTTGTAATCCTTGTTAAAAAAATCTTTAATTAATTGATTAAACCCATTAGCATAATGAAATTTCCATTTACCATTTAAAGAATAGATATAACTACTCTTATTTGTATGCATCTCCCCTAGAGAGGCATAGCGATGTATTGAGGCATGTGCCTTTTCACGATTGATATTAAATACCTTTGGGTCTTTGACCCATTCATTGTTCATTTCCATATGTTTTATCCTCCAAATATAATTATAAAAATATGAGAACAAATAGAAATGGAATGGAGTATAATATAGGGTAATATTGTATAATGTTGTATTTTTTTACTTTTATTGAGATATAATGGTAATGAGGTGATTTACATGGAAGACTTAGAAAAAATACTCAAACAGCTCTATCTTGTCTCAGGATTAAATATGTCCATCTTTGACATTAATCAAAAAATACTGGCTTCTTACCCTCATGAGAAATCCAAATTCTGCCATGAGATAGAGAAGAGCAAAGCTTCTAATCATTGTTTTATATGTGATATAAATGCGATGAATCATGTAAAAGAGACTGGCGAACTTTACGTCTATCAATGTCATTTTGGACTCAGTGAAGCAATTATGCCTTTATATTCTTATGGTGCTTTAACTGGTTATCTAATGATGGGACAAGCGGTTATAGGAACATATAGAAACTATTCTGAAATCATCAATAAATCTAAGCCCTATTTTGAAAATGAAAAAGAATTAAGACAACTTGTCACAAATATTACTATATTAGATGAAGATCAGATATATGCTTTTGCACATGTATGTGATATCTGCGCAAAATACATTTCTCTCACCAATCGCATTCAGGCCAAGAATGATCATCTTGCCCAGGAAATAAAACAGTACTTAATTGCGAATTATAGTAAACCTATTACGATTGATCAGCTATGTGATTATTTCTTCTGCAGCAGAGGAACATTGTTAACTCATTTTAAATCTAAATACAATACGACTATCCATAAATTCTTATTAGATTACCGATTAAAGAAGGCTGCAGAACTATTAACAAATAAGAAACAAACCGTTAAAGAGATTGCTTATCAATGTGGCTTTGAAGACCCTAATTACTTCTGCAAAGTATTTAAAAAGGAGCATAAATGCTCCCCTCTAGAATTCAAAAACAAAGGGCTATAACGAATAGATAGTATTTACTACTATCTTGAGCGTAACAGCTCTTTTTCGTATATCCAAACCCAAAAAGGTTATTTACTACTGCATATGTGTCGCCCTTTTTCAAGCACAGATATAAAACCTCTCTATTTTCAAAATACAGTCTGTCAACTGATTAAGACTTTCAAAATCTTCCTCTGCATCCTTCATTAAAACAATCTTATAATCCATATTTTGACCTCAGATCAGAAATCACATGATCTGCATCCCTGAACTCTCCCTGTTCTCTGGACTTTTCTAATTTTGCAAGCATCTCTTTCTCAGTCATCGGAGCGTATGGATTTAACCCAGTCTGTCTTTTTATTTCAAAAGGAAATCCATTTGTCGCAACAGCCTGTGTTAAGAATATTCTGATTGCTGTTGTTGTATCTGTACCCAAATCTTTAAATAAAGCATCTGATTTACTCTTTAACTCGTCTTCTACTCTAACCTGAATTGTACTAGCCATATTCGGCACCTCGCTTCCATCTTTTTCTATATTATAATGCTATATCATATCTACTTCGATACATATGTATTGCTTTTGTAAAGTTTACTCCATCCACTTACATAATAATGATGTTGCATTCCACGACCTCATCGCCTTCCTATCAAGCGAATATTCGCAATCCGCTTTACTACCTGCTTTTTTCATACATGAAAAAAGTCCCTCATTGAGGGACTCATATATTACATATGTTTCTTTGCAAAGTTCCAAGTATCTCTGCACATATCATCAAGTGTCTTTTCAGCCACCCATCCTAACTGTTCTTTTGCACGAGTAGGATCTGCATAACATGTTGCGATATCACCGGCACGTCTTGGCTTGATTTCATAAGGAATCTTGATTCCATTAACTCTTTCAAATGCCTTAACGATTTCTAATACGCTATATCCTTTACCTGTTCCTAAGTTACAGATATGAACACCTGG
>NZ_JACRWG010000038.1:0-25258 GCF_014306455.1 Catenibacterium faecis | reverse complement strand
AAGGCGATACAGAAATATAAGGCGACACATTATGCATAAAAAAATTGCCTGCCACTACGTGGCAGGCAAGGGTACATGTTTTTAATTATTTCACCTGTCTACTTGACAGGGGCGGTTCAATATATACGAGTTACGCCTTTTTTCTTATTCATCAAAGATATTTACAATTTCACCATCAAGAATACGATTCATATTCTTAACGGCACAGAAGTTACCACACATAGAACATGTATCTTCTTTTTCAGGTGCTGCTTCAGCACGATAACGTCTTGCTTTTTCTGGATCAATAGAATACTTGAATGTTTCTTCCCAATCCAGCTTCTTTCTCGCACAGGCCATCTTATTATCTAAATCCATAGCACCAGGAATGCCTTTCGCAATATCTGCCGCATGTGCTGCAATCTTGGATGCAATAATACCTTCTTTAACATCATCTAGATTAGGCAGACGAAGATGTTCTGCAGGAGTGACATAACATAAGAATGATGCACCATAAGTGGCTGCAATAGCACCACCGATGGCAGCAGTAATATGATCATAACCAGGGGCAATATCAGTTACTAGAGGGCCTAATACGTAGAAAGGTGCACCTTTACAGATTGTCTTCTGGATTTCCATATTAGCGGCAATCTGATTTAAAGGCATATGACCAGGACCTTCAATCATCACCTGTACATCTTTATCCCATGCACGCTGTGTTAATTCTCCTAAAGTCACTAACTCACCAATCTGAGCCACATCAGTTGCATCAGCTAAACATCCAGCACGACATGCATCACCTAAACTCATAGTAATATCATATTCACGGCAGATATCTAAGACTTCATCATAATGTTCATAGAATGGATTTTCTTCTCCAGTCATAGCCATCCAGGCAAACATGATAGAACCACCACGAGAAACAATATTCATTAAACGCTTATTATTCTTAAAACGTTCATACATAGCTCTATTAATACCACAATGAATAGTCATGAAATCCACACCATCTTCAGCATGCATTCTTACAATATCTAACCATTCTTTTGCAGTAATATCTTTTAAAGCCTTATGATAATAAACTACAGCATCATAAATAGGGACTGTACCAATAATAGCAGGACATTCTTTAGTTAATCTCTTTCTAAAAGTACGTGTATCACCATAAGAACTTAAATCCATGATGGATTCAGCACCCATCTTGACTGCATTATTCACTTTTTCAATTTCTACATCCATGTCCTTACAATCTCTAGAAATACCTAAGTTGACATTGATCTTAGTCTTCAACATTGAACCAATACCACTTGGATCAATAGAAGTATGATTCTTATTACATGGAATAATAGCATGTCCTTTCGCAATATGTTCACGTAATACTTCTACATCCATAGATTCTTTTGCGGCTACAATTTCCATTTCAGGTGTAATGATTCCCTGTCTTGCAGCATCCATTTGTGTTGTGTAACTCATATACTTCCTCCTTTAAACAATAAAAAAAGGTATACCTGAGCATGTATACCTAAAAAAACAAAATTCCTACGCCGGCATTATCCGTATCAGGTTTTATGGGTCGAAATCCGATCGTATTTCTTCTCAGCCGTCGCGGCAGCTCCCCTTTTTTTATTTGGTTGATAGTGGTATATTACATCTTATATAAATAAAATGCAACGCTTTCATTAAAAAAATGTTACAAAATTATTGTGAAATTTTAAACGAATAGCGTAATAACGAAAACATTCTCATAATTATAAACTATGATAAAATAATAACGAGAAAAGTAGGTATATGGAGGAAACAATGTATAAATTACCAGAAGATGATCTCAAATTATTGAATAAACTATTGTTGATGAAAGATTTGAATCCAGAAGATGGATATTCTAAAGAGAAAGTGATTGAATATATTAACGCAGATAGAGAGTTGGAAGAAGCAGAACTTAACCAGATACGTAATTATGTATTAGATAAGAATCTCGAATATGGATTTTATAAGAATGGTGAACCAAATGAGTTAGGATATGCAACTGAAGAATTAGGTGATAAATTATATTATATTATGGAGGAAGAAAGTGATAAATAGATGTTTATGCTTTCTTTTTGGTTCTATTTATTATATGATTTTCATTGAGGGAGGACTTTTTAGAAGAGTCCTAACTTCTTAAGTAATGTGTATATCACTAACAAAGTTGTCAGCTGGATTAGTGATATCATCAGCTCTATGAATCTTGTTAATAGGTTTATAGAGTTTTTTTGTTAGAAGTATTTCATGTTATTTTATGACATCTTGTCAACAAAATATCACTTATTTATTGGATTGGTGAACTAATAATGTAAAGATGAAACATATTTACGAGAGTTTGGTTTCTATTTCTGAAAATTATAGAAATCACTTTCATTTCTATTTATAATTATTAGAAAGAGAAAAGGAGATAAGACAATGTTTAGAGACGACTTTTTATGGGGTGGCGCAGTGGCTGCTCATCAGTGTGAAGGTGCCTGGCAGGAAGGCGGAAAAGGAATCAGCTGTACAGATGTAGAAACAGCGGGAGATAACGTAACAGGAGCACCTAGACGTTTAACAGATGGTGTTCTTCCTGGAGAAGATTATCCAAACCATGTAGGTGTAGACTTCTATCATCATTATAAGGAAGATATCGCATTACTTGCTGAAATGGGATTCAAGGCATTTAGAACTTCTATTGCCTGGACAAGAATCTTCCCAAGAGGAGATGAAGAAACACCTAATGAAGAAGGTTTAAAGTTCTATGATGATGTATTTGATGAATTATTAAAATATGGTATTGAACCAGTCATCACATTATCACATTTTGAATTACCTTGGGCACTCGCAAAAGAATATGGAGGATTTAGAAATCGTAAAGCCATTGATATGTTTGTGAAGTTCGCAAAGGTATGTTTTGAAAGATATCAGCATAAAGTAAAATACTGGATGACATTCAATGAAATCAATAACCAGGCTGATCCGACTCAGCATAACTTAATCCAGGAAGGTGCTGTATTATTAAAAGAAGGTGATGATGCTGAATATTTAATGTATTTATCAGCACATCATGAATTAGTCGCTTCAGCACTTGCAGTTAAGGCAGCTCATGAAATCAATCCTGACTTAAAGGTTGGTTGTATGATTGGTATGAATGGTGTTTATCCAGCTTCTCCAAAACCAGAAGATATGATGAATGCCTTAGGTGCTATGCATCAGAAATATTGGTTTACTGATGTACATGCAAGAGGACATTATCCAAACTATATCTTAAAGAAGTTTGAAAGAAAAGGATACGATTTCATTACTGAAGAGGATAAGAAAATCTTAAGTGAAGGTAAAGTAGATTACATTGGATTCTCTTATTACATGTCATTCGCAACTAAGTATCAGGGACGTAATGAAAAGACATTTGATTACTTTAATGAAGACTTTGTAAGAAATGAATACTTGAAGGCTTCTGACTGGGGATGGCAGATTGACCCATTAGGATTACGCTGGTGCTTAAACTGGTTCTATGATCGTTATGAACTTCCAATGATGATTGTAGAAAACGGTTTTGGTGCTTATGATAAGAAAGAAGAAGATGGTACTGTAGATGACCAGTATCGTATTGATTACTTAAAGGCACATATTGAAGCAATGAGAGATGCAGTCACTTATGATGGTGTTGATCTTTTAGGTTATACTATGTGGTCTCCATTTGATATCGTATCTGCTTCTACTGGTGAATATGATAAACGTTATGGTTTCATCTATGTTAACTATAATAATAACCATGAAGGGGACTTCTCTAGAAGTAAGAAGAAATCATTTTACTGGTATAAACACGTTATTGAAACAAACGGTGAAGAATTATAATACTCAAGAGATAGCTGCGGCTATCTCTTTTTTAGCAGTCGGATTTGACAAGTGCTAAATAAAGACTATAATTATCAACAGGTGATAAAGATGCGTAACTATGTATTTGATTTTACTCATTCCTATAAAGGGGATTATCCACAGTTAACTTATTATGATTGTAGTGACATTGAAGGAACACGCTTATTCTGTGATCAACATGCAGAAAAACAATTAAAAGAGATGATAAGCAAGAATGGTATTTCTGGTATTCATTTTATTGATTCAGGCGATTATCATTACATCACTAAATTGATGACTGATTTTATTTATGAACCTTTTGATCTTGTTTTGATTGATCATCATACAGACATGCAATCTTCTATTGTAGGAGATATGCTTAGCTGTGGAAACTGGGCTAAAAAAGCTTTACAAAATCCTTTTCTTCATCGATTATACTTAATAGGACCAAGTAAACATGATTTAAAATCAGTGGAACGGAATAAAGTATTAAGTTTCAGCATAGAAGAACTTGATCAAGGTGCTACTATTCCTCTTGAAACGAAATATCCTGTTTATATTTCTATAGATAAGGATGTCTTAGATGAAAGATATGCCATGACAAACTGGAATCAAGGAGATATGTCACTGGGGATGTTAGAGGATGTATTAGCGCACTTCCTAAAAAACTGTGAAGTAATTGGTATTGATATATGTGGTGATGATCCTGATATTGATGATTATCCTACTTATATAAAAGCGGAAAGAATCAATAATCTTTCTGATGATGCACTTTATCAAACTGCTATGAAAATATTAAAAAGGAGACAAAAGAAATGAGAAAAGATTTTGGTGCACGTGCACTTACTTATCCACAGCCTGTCTATATGATTGGGAGTTTTGATAAGAATGATCATCCTGATTTAATGAATGCAGCATGGGGTGGCATTAGCGATACAATGGAAATTTCATTGAGTCTTTCTAGTGGACATAAAACAGTCAAGAATATCTTAAAAACACAGGCTTTTACTGTCAGTATTGCAGATGAAGATCATGTAGTAGCGTGTGATTATGTGGGTGTTGTATCAGGGCATAAGGAACCCAATAAACTAGAAAAAGCAGGTTTTACTTATACGCCATCTAGTAAAGTACATGCACCTATTATCAATGAATTACCTATATGTCTAGAATGTCGTCTCAAGGACTATGATTTAGATACAGAAATCATGAAAGGTGAAATTGTCAATGTATCTGTAGATGAACGTGTCTTAGATGAAACAGGAAGAGTCGATGTATCTAAAGTAAAACCTATCACGTTTGATCCCTTTAATAATCAATATGTAGGTTTAGGAAAGGTTGTTGGCCGTGCTTTTAAAGATGGTCTTAAACTAAAATAAGGACTCATAGAAGTCCTTTTTAATTAGTCTTTTTTAACTGTATGTAATTTATCTAATAAACCACTCTTTTTAAATGTAGGTGCTAAAGCTAAATAAAGTGCTGAGGAAATCACAATCGCAATGACTGCATTAGTAATAGTAGTCACTGCATTCCAAGATGCAAGAGCTAAAGCAGCTTGAGAAGGTGCACCAAGTAATACTGAAGTATAGAAATAAGAGAATAGTGGTTCAGCAATCACATTAAATAATAAACCTGCAAATGTAGAAGCGACTACACCAATCACTAACTGCTTACCTTCTAGTTTTTGGATCTTGAATACTCTATGTGCAACTAGACCTGTAATAACCCCAATACAAAACTTTAAGATAAATGTCTTTGGTGCAACTACTACATAAGTAGGATCAAGTAAATCACCAATACCCATACCAACTGCGCCTGCAACTCCACCAGGAACACCACCTAATAATAAAGCAGCCAATACACAGAATGTATTTCCTAAATGGAATGAAGTAGTTCCTCCTGGTGTTGGAATCTTAATCTGTAGGAATGTGAAGGCGATATAAGCTAAAGCCGCCATCAATCCTGTTACTGCAATTTTTAATGTTTTATTTTCTTTCATATAAAACTCCCCCTTTGATGAATAACACTATACATACATTCTGACATTATATAAATACTCAGTTATCAACTAAAAAAATAAGGTCAGTTTTAAAACTGACCTTATTCATGTACGATTTTTCCAAATAAGAAACGGATCAGAGGACCACAATAGAAAATCTGGAATAATAATGCGACAGGGAAGTTCATGAATGTTGTCTGGAACCAGACTGAAACATCGATGTTCTTGAATAATACAGTTGCGATTAAACTCATGCATGGACACATGATACAAACAATCATACATGAAATTGCAAGAGTAATCACAATAGGACGATCTGTAGGCTGTACAAAACGGAAAGCAAGCTTATGTGCTAAAGAATCTACAACAAGTAGTTCTAAAAAGAAAGCGACAGGCCACATGATAATCATTTCGTGGAAGGCAAGCAAAAAGACCTTGTTTGTCATTCCTCCGATATTTAATGAGATGTTGAAGAGAATCATGACATACACCATTAAGAATGACATCATGGCTGTAAATAATAAATTTTGTTTAAATGTTTTAGGCATTATAAAATGCTCCTTTCTTGAAATTACACAAAAAAAACAACACTTAATATAAGTGTTGTTCGTTATCAAGCCATGCTTGTGCGTTTCCAATAATACCCTAAATCAATATTCTTTTTTTGCATGACTTACTTTAATATATTTTAGAAAATATGTCAATAAAGTATTTTTTCTAATATTTCTATAGCCTGTGGTAACTTATCTAAATCGATAGAAGAGTAGTTCATAATGAAGGTATGTGATGTATGAGGTATATTCTTAAGATAGTAATGAGAAATAGCTCTTAGATGGATTCCTTCTTCTTTTAATTTATTGATAAGTGTTTCATCAGACATATGTGTATGAATTGTGATAAGGAAATGAAGACCAGCATCTTCCTTAGAAATAGTAATCATATCCTTTAAACTACTTTCTTCTAACATTTTTACAATCGCATCACGCTTATTATGATAATGGTTACGTAATTTAGTAATATGCTTATCAAAATAATGTTCATTAATAAATGATGCAAGAGTATATTGTTCGAAGTTAGAGACTGTACAGGCATAAAAAGAGAGCTTCTTATTATAGAGTTCTAATAAATGATGAGGAAGCACCATATAACTAATACGAATTGTAGAGGCAAGAGTCTTAGTAAAGGTATTCATATAAATGACCTTTTCACTTAAATCAATACTCTGCAGGGCAGGAATAGGCTGTCCACTTAAACGTAATTCACTGTCATAATCATCTTCTATAATATAGCGATGTTCCTTCTTATTTGCCCATCCAAGTAATTCATAACGTCGAGATACAGGCATAATAATACCAGTTGGGAAATGATGAGAAGGAGAGATATGTGCAATATCTACATCTAAATCTTCTAATTGGTTGACTAGTATTCCCTGCTCATCCATATCTATAGGAACACATTTTGCTCCCAAACTAGAATAAACATCTAATATTTTATTATAACCAGGATTCTCTACGGCATAGACAAGATCTAAACCTAATAATTGTACGAGTAATCCATATAAATATTCAGTACCCGCACCGATAATGATTCTTTCTGGTTCAACATCCATATTTCTGAATTCTTTTAAATGATGAGAAATCGCTTCTCTTAATTCATAAATACCACCTACTGGAGGATTAATCATTAGTTCTGATTGGTGTTCATTTAATACGTCCTTCATAAGTTTTGACCAGGTTGTGAAAGGAAACAAATGGGCTGGTGTCTGATTAGAAGAGAAATCACACCAATAGGATTCTTTCTTAATAGAAGGTTTATGAATCATCTTGGCAGGAATAAGTGGTGTCTTATTATTAATCGGAGATACATAAAAGCCTTTCTTAGGTAAAGAATAAATATATCCTTCAGCCATTAACTGCGCATAGGCATTCTCTATTGTAATAATACTAATACCTAGATTTTTCGCAAATGTACGCTTAGAAGGTAACTTCTCATCTGCTGTCAGATGTCCCTCTAGAATATCGTTCTTAATAAATGTATATAATTGCTGGTAGAGAGATTTATGATTATTTTCATCAAAACTATATGTAAGCATAGATACATCCTTTCTTTTCTAATCATTATAACGTAATCATTTGAAAAAAAGAAGAAAACAGCATAGAATAATCATATTAATGGAGGATAATCTATGGCGTTAACGGCTAAAAGAATTACAGAGAATTTTAAGGAATTAGAAGATCTTAATAATGAAGCATTTCCTAAAGAAGAACGTGTTTCTATTGAAAGAATGATTGATTTATCTCAAACTGGTATATCAGATCTTTATGGTGTCTATGATGGCGATATATTTGTTGGATTCTTTATGACAATGACATCTGATACATGTGTTTATTTATTCTATCTCGCAATCTGTTCATCACTTCGTTCTCATGGGTATGGAGGACGTACTTTAAAGTTGATGGATGATCTCTATCAAAGACAGATAGTATTGGATATGGAACCTTTAGATGATCAAGCAGATAACTATGAACAGCGTTTAAGACGTACTAAGTTTTATGCGAGTCATGGTTACCGTTCTAGTGGGTATCATTTATTCTATTGGAATCAGACATTTGATTTATTATGTACAAGAGGTCCTTTCCTAAAAGATGACTTTATTGAGATTACTAAAGAACTTCAAAGAGTTGTGGATGAATCAGGAGAAGGGGACTTCCATCCAAAGATGTTGAAGGCAGCCTATGATATTCTAGATATTATTGATTTATAAGAACCGAAAGGTTCTTTTTTTCATTTCCTAACACTTAGGAAGTTAAATTGAATGCATAAAGCACTCTAAACCATTACAATGAAGATATGGGAGGTTATACGTATGAATAATAGACAGCAGCGTATTATAGATATCCTTCATGATTATGATGAATGGGTGACAGGTAAAGAGCTTGCTTCTATGTTGTCTGTATCAGATCGTACAATCCGTTCTGATATTGAGCATATTAATAAAGAGTATGAATGTACTCTTATAGAAGCCAATCGTCGTAAAGGTTATCACTTAGACGGGATACTGACAAGTGTCAAAGGAATTACGACAAAGTCAGTCATTCCTCAGACATCTCAGGAACGTGTATCTTGGATCATTAAGGAATTATTGTTTAAACAGGAAATCAATCTCATTGAATTACAGGATCGTATTTATGTCAGTGGTTATACGATTGATAATGATTTAAGAAATATCAGACGTATACTCAATGAATATCCTTCTTTAAAAGTGGTACGTGTAAAGAACCACATTCGTTTAGAAGGTAATGAAAATGAGAAACGCTCTGTATATAAGCATCTATTAGAATCAGAAATCAAAGGAAACTTCACAAATATCAGTGCCTTGTCTCATTTATGGAAGGATTTTAATCTCATTGACGTGGTAGAAATCTTTAAGAATGTCTGCGCAAATAATCATTATAAGTTCAAGAATGTTAGTCTTCCTATGTTGATGATGCATGCGGGTATTGCGATTGAACGTATCAGGAATAAGAATTATTTATATGAAACACAGAGTGATTGTACAGGTATTGATTTAGAATATCGTGTCTCAAAGGATTTCTTTGAAGAATTATCACAAAAGTTTGGTATTCCTTATGTTGAAGAAGAAGTCGTTAAGTTTGCTTTCTTATTAGAAGGAAGAGGCAGTCATGTAGACTTAAAAGCAGAATCACAACAGTTAGTAGAAGAAGTATTATTAGACATTAAAGATTGTTTTGATATTGATTTTAGAGATGATGAAGAGCTTTACAATAGCTTAGTTATTCATATGCAGTCATTACTTGATCGTATTAAAGTAGATAAACCTAATACAACAGCTTATTTAAAGGAGATTAAAAGACAATATCCTTTAGTCTTTGAAATGGCGATACATGCCAGTGATGTCATTTCTAAAACTACAGGTAAACCTTTAGTAGAAGATGAAATCTCTTATCTCGCTTTACATTTTGGAACAGCTTATGAAAGACATATCAATACACAGAAATACCGTGTAGTCATGATTATTCCCCATAATCAGATGCTTGCGAAAGCATGTATGGATAAGATTGAAACACGTTTTAGAGAACGTATGGAAATTATTAAAGTATTCCCATTCTTTGAAAATAATATGATTGCATCACTTCATCCTGACTTGATTTTAACTGTTGTACCTTTACAGCATGAATTGTCTATTAAGACAGTATCAATCAGTTTATTTGTGAACTATGAGGATGAAAGTCAGATCTTCCAGGCACTCAATCAATTAGATAGAGAAAAATATCATGATCAGTTCTGTCATATTGTAAAGAAGCTGATTGGACAGGAAACATTCTTTATAAAAAAAGACATCGCATCTAAGGAAGATGCCATTAACTATTTATGTGATAATCTGATTCAGTTAGGCTATGCCACACAAGAATATAAAGAAGATGTATTTAAAAGAGAAGAAATGGCAGGAACAGCCTTTGTACAGGGTTTTGCGGTACCCCATGCCATTACAGTACAACCATTACGTTCTACTATATCCGTTATGGTCTTAAAGAATCCTGTGAAGTGGGGTAAGTATGAAGTACGTCTTATTCTCTTATTATCTATTAGTGAACAGGATAATCAGATGCTGCATACATTCTTTGACTGGTTATCCAATGTACTTATTGATTATAACCAGCTGATGCAGTTTATCGAAGTAGACAACTATCAACAATTTATGAAGCTAATGACAGCGTGAGGTAACATATGAAAAAACAACAACAGACTATTGCATCATTACCAAGGCGTTTTGGTGCATACTTATTAGATTGGTATATTGGTGCTCTTTTTACATCATTTCCTATCGCAATTGTGTCACAGAAGATTTATGGCACAATGAAGAACCAGAATCTATTAGAATACCCTCATCAATTAGGACTGATTTGTGGGCTATGCGCATTACTAGGCGCCATTATTTATTATGTCATTATTCCTTTAGTGATTAATAAGGGACAAACAATTGGTAAAAGAATATGTCATATTAAGATTGTAAAGAGTGATGGCAAAGATGTAGGCCTTAAAGAACTATTACTAAGAGAAGTATTAGGAGCCATTATTATTGAAGGAGTTCTATATTCTGCAAGTACAATATTACATCAGGTATTACAGATTAGTTTAGGTATTAATTTAGTTAAGCCAATGATGTATGTTGGATTTGCGATTACAATCGTGAGTGCTATTTTATGTTTAGTGAATAAGAAAGAACATCTAGCATTACATGATTATCTAGCACGTACTAAAGTAGTGAATTTTTCCTAAATAGAGGAAATCGCATTCACCACCTGAAAATAAATATAAGTTTATACTATGAGTTGTGAGATGGAGGAAATCACATGGAAGATTTAGAATTATTAAGTTTTAACATTATTTCTGCCGTGGGTACTGCAAAGTCACGTTATGTACAGGCAATGTATCTTGCTGAGAAGGGTGATTTTGATGAAGCTCGCGCAAAAATAAAAGAAGGAGAAGAAAGCTTTGTGAAGGGTCACGAAGCACATGCATCACTTATTCAGAAGGAAGCATGTGGTGAAAAGACAGTTCCAACAATTCTTCTTATGCATGCGGAAGATCAGCTTATGAATGCTGAAACAACAAAAATCATGGCTGAAGAGATTATCAAACTATCTCAAAGAATTAAAAAATTAGAAGGAGGAGAATAGGATGAAAAAGGTTTATTTATTCTGTAGTGCAGGTATGTCTACTAGTATTCTTGCAAGTAAGATGCAGGAAGTCGCAAATAGTCATAACCTACCAATCAAGGTGGCTGCTTTTTCTCATAACAAATTAGGAGAAATCGTTAAATCTGATTGTCCTGATTGTATTTTACTTGGTCCACAGGTTGAATATCTTTATGACGAAACAGTAGCTAACTTCGGGCACTTAAACATACCTATTTCTGTGATCGACCAGGATGATTACGGTATGATGAACGGTGAAAGAGTACTTAAAAAAGCTATTCTATTAATCAAAAAAAACAATAAATAATAATTAAAGGGAGTACTTAAAGTATGATGAAACAACTTGAAAAGTATTTAATGCCTTTAGCGGAAAAAATTGGGCGTAATAAATACTTAATGTCAATTCGTGATGGTTTCTTAGTATCAACACCATTACTTATTGCAGGATCAATTTTCTTATTAATCGCAAACTTTCCAATTACAGCTTGGACAAAATTTTTAGAATCAACAATTATCAATCAGAAAACAGGTGAGACACTTGCTGCATTCTTATCAAAGCCATCTGATGCAACATTCACTATCATGGCAGTATTTGCGGTAATGGGTATCGCTTATTCATTTGCTGGTCAGATGAAGACAAACAAGATCTTCGGTGCTGCCTGCGCACTTATGTCATGGTTCCTAATCATGCCATACTCAATCACTGGTAATGTTGCTGTAGGATCTAAAACTATTGAAGCAACTCTTTCTGGTATCCCATTAGGATGGGTTGGTGCAAAGGGTATCTTCGTAGGTATCATTACTGCATTCCTAAGCGTACATATCTATGCTTGGGTAGAAGGTAAAGGCTGGACAATCAAGATGCCAGCTGGTGTTCCACCAACAGTTGTAGAATCTTTCTCAGCATTGATTCCAGCAACATTCGTAATGACTTTCTTCTTCCTAGTAAACTTAATGTTTGGTTTCTTAGGAACAAACGTATTCCAGATTATCTTTGAATTCTTACAGACACCATTACTTAACCTTGGTGATACATTAGGTGCAATGGTTGTTGCTTATATTTTCTTACACTTATTCTGGTTCTTTGGTATCAATGGTGGATCAGTAGTAGGTGCTGTATTTAACCCAATTCTTCAGACTTTATCAGCTGAAAACATTCTTTTCTTCACTAAAGGACAGGGTACAGGTCATATCATCTGTCAGCAGTTCCAGGACTTATTCGCTACATTTGGTGGATGCGGTTCTACATTATCATTATTAATCGCAATGTTATTATTCTGTAAATCTAAACGTATTACAGACTTAGGTAAACTTGCTTTAGTTCCAGGTATCTTTGGTATCAACGAACCAATCGTATTTGGTTTACCAATCGTATTAAACCCAACTATGCTTATTCCATTCATGTTAGTACCAACAGTAAACATCATTATCTCATACTTCTGTATGGCTCTTAAGATTGTTCCAATCTGTTCAGGTATCAACATTCCTTGGACTATGCCACCTATTATCTCAGGTTTCTTAGCAACTAACTGGGTAGGTGCACTGCTTCAGGCTGCTTTAATCGTTATTGGTGTTATTATCTATATGCCATTCATCAAGGTACTTGATAAGCAGTACTTAAATGAAGAAGCTCAGGCTCAGGCTGCTAAAGAAGAAGACGACATTGATTTAGACGACTTATCTTTTGACGATCTATAAGAAGGAGAGACGAAACATGAAAATCGTAATGATTTATGACCAGATCCAGTCTGGTAAAGGGATTAAAGATGATCACATGGTACCTTTAGGACTAGTAAAAGAATCATGTGGACCTGCTATTATGATGGAACCATTCTTAAAACAGGTAAATGGACATGTTGTATGCTGTTTATATTGTGGAGATGGATTCTATGAAGCAAATAGTGATGAAGTCAGCCGTAAGCTTTGCGCAATGGTAGAAAAAATCAAACCAGATGTTGTTGTATGTGGTCCATGTTTCAACTATCTTGGCTATGGGCGCATGGCTGCACGTGTCGCTTATGATATTAACGAAAAAACTCATTCACATGCTATGGCTGCAATGAGTATAGAAAATGAAGAGACAATTAATGAATATAAAGACAAGGTTCATATCATCAAGACACCTAAGAAGGGTGGTACTGGTTTAAATGAATCATTAGAAGGAATCTGTCAGCTTGCCAAGGCAATGTGTGAACAGAAAGATGAAGACATCGTTGCTTCTAAATATTGTTTCTAAATTAACTTGAGGATACGTGAGGACGTATCCTCTTTCGATAAAAGGAGGATATTAGTATGTACGGTATTATTGCTACTTGGAGAATGGCTTTAGAAGGTATTACAAAAGCAGATGAAATGTTAAAGAATCATGGAGATGCAGGAGATGCAATTGTTGAAGCTGTTAAGGCTGTAGAAGATTTCCCATATTATAAATCAGTAGGTTATGGGGGATTACCTAACGAAGAAATGATTGTTGAATTAGATGCGGCTTATATGAACGGAAATACTCTTTCTGTAGGATGTGTTGGTGCAATCAAAGACTTTGCCAATCCTGTAGAAATCGCAAGAAAATTATCTCATGAAAAGGTCAACAACTTCTTAGTTGGTTCAGGTGCTGAAAAGTATGCATCTAAGAATGGTTTTGAAAGAAAGAACATGCTCACTGAACGTGCTGAAATTCATTATCATAATAGATTAAAAGAAATGACTCAGGAAATTAAACCTTATTCTGGTCATGATACAGTAGGCATGGTCTGCTTAGATGAAAATGCAAAGATGACTTCTGCAACTTCTACGAGTGGTCTATTTATGAAGCGTTCTGGTAGAGTAGGTGATTCACCTGTATCTGGATCAGGTTTCTATGTTGATAGTGAAGTCGGTGGTGCAAGTGCTACAGGACTTGGTGAAGATGTAATGAAGGGCTGTGTCTCTTATGAAATCGTAAGAATGATGAAAGAAGGTATGCATCCACAGGAGGCATGTGAAAAGGCGGTTAATACATTCTCTAAAGAATTAATCAAACGTCGTGGTGAAGCAGGAGATATGTCTTTAATCGCTATGAATAATAAAGGTGAATGGGGATGTGCCACAAATATTGAAGGTTTCTCATTTGTAGTTGCAACTCCAGAACTTGAACCAACTGTATTTGTAGTAAAGCATGAAGGTGAACATAGCGTGTTTGAAAAAGCAAGTCAGGAATGGCTAGATGATTATATGCGTACAAGAATAGCCCCATTGGTAAGAAAATAATGAATGAAGAAATACTAAAGGCTGTTGATGAGATTGCAGATGAGATGATTGAAGGCATCAAGCGTATTGTACGTATTGATAGTGTAGAATCTGAGGCTGTGAATGATGCTCCTTTTGGAGAAGGTGTACGCCATGCACTTGATGAAACACTCCAGTTATCTCGTGATCTTGGATTTGAAACAGTGGATGTTGATCATTATATCGGTTATGCACGTTATGGTAAAAGTGATGATTATGTATGTGCCTGTGGCCATTTAGATGTTGTACCAGTAGGTGAAGGCTGGAAACATCCACCATTTAGTGCTTATGAAGAAGACGGTGTGATTTATAGCCGTGGTATTCTAGATAACAAGGGTCCTATTCTTTCATGTCTTTATGCCCTTACTGCTTTAAAGAGACTTGGCATAAAGCCTGAAAGAGAAGTACGTATCATCTTTGGCTGTGATGAAGAATCAGGATTTGAGGATTTAAAATATTATTTAGATCATGAAAAAGCACCTATTGCCGGCTTTACACCAGATTGTAAATATCCTGTTGTTTATGCTGAAAGAGGACGTGCTGTTATCAAAGTGAAAGCTGATCTAGATCATTTGATTACTTTTATGAATAAGTATATCTTAAATACACAAAACAAAGGTGAAAGACTTGGTATTGATTATAAGAATGATGAGTTTGGACAATTAGAAATCCGTAACTATCATTTAACTAAAGAAGACTTCAGCTTTTCTATTAGTTATCCAGCAGGAATTACACTAGAAGAAATACTTGATAAACTCAATCGTATTGAAGGGTATGAGTATGAAGTCGTGTCTCATTTCAAGCCTGTTTATTTTGATAAAAAGGCACCTATGGTAGAAATCATGAAAGAGACATATGAATATGTAACGGGTAATGATGGAACTCCTGTGACTACAACAGGTGGTACCTATGCAAAAATGATGCCTCATATTGTCCCATTTGGACCTTCTTTCCCAGGACAGAAAGGTATTGGACATAATCCCAATGAATGGATGACAAGAGAGGATCTCATTACGAATGCTAAAATCTATGCCTTAACACTTTATCAATTATCTAGAAAGGAAACAGAACTATGATTGAAGTATGCTGTGGAAGCTATAAGGATGGCTTACGTGCTTATAAGGGTGGAGCAACACGCATTGAATTAAACAGTGCCCTTTATTTAGGAGGTTTAACACCTTCTGTGGCTTCATTAAAACTCTTAAAAAGAGAAACAACACTGACTATTATTTGTATGGTTAGACCTCGTGGTGCTGGTTTTACTTATGATGAAATAGAATATAAACAGATGTTATTAGAAGCAGAAGACCTATTAGAAAATGGTGCAGATGGTCTCGCTTTTGGTTTCTTAAAGAGTGATCATACAATTGACGAAAAGCGTACAAGAGAATTTGTAGAACTTATTCATAAATACCATCGTACGGCTGTATTCCATCGTGCCTTTGACTGCTGTGATGATTTAGACCATGCGATGAGTCAATTAATTGAACTTGGCATTGATCGTGTTTTGACAAGCGGTGGTCAGCCTACTGCGATAGATGGAGCAGACAAGATCAAATCATTACAAGAAAATTATGGTAAGGATATTGAAATTCTTGCAGGAAGTGGTGTGAACTATAATAATGCATCCTCTTTAATGAAACATACAGGTATCTCACAGGTACATTCTTCTTGTAAGGATTATGAAGAAGATCCTACAACTTCAGGCAAGTCTGTCACTTATAGCTATTATACTGGCACACATGCCAATGATTATGAAAGTGTGGACCAGGAAAATGTCGAAAAACTTGTCAGCAGCCTACAAAACAAATAAAAGATATATTATTACTTTCTTTGCGGTGTTCTTTTCGGCACTCTTACAGACATTTGTTCTTCAGACATTTTTGAATCCTTCTGACCTTTTATCAAGTGGTTTTACAGGTATTGCGATTCTAATTAATCGTATCAGCATGCTTTATGGATATTCATTATCTATTTCCACACTTGTGATTGTACTCAATCTACCTGTCGCAATTGTATGTTATAAGACAATAGGTAAGAAGTTTGTTTTCTTCTCTTTCTTACAAGTTATCTTCTTCAGTATTTTCACAAGGGTATTATCATTTGATCCATTATTTGATGATGTGATCTTGAATGTCTGTTTTGGTGGATTCCTTTATGGATTTGCGATTGCGATTGCCTTAAGAGGTAATGCAAGTACTGCTGGTACGGACTTTATCGCTTTATATGTATCTAATAAAATGAATAAGTCAATCTTCGAATATATATTTGTTTTCAATACCTTGATGCTATGTGTATTTGGATTCATGTTTGGCTGGATTCATGCAGGATATTCTATTTTATTCCAATTTCTCTCAACTAAAACGATTGATACATTCTATAAGCGATATAAACGTGTGACTTTAGAAATCACTACAATTCATCCTGAAGAATTACGTAAAGCGTATATTGCACAATATCGTCATGGCTTGACTATGCTTCATGGTGAAGGTGGCTATAGTGGTCATCCTCTTACTATGATTCATACTGTCGTGTCAAGCTATGAAGTACAGGATATTGTTGATCTCATGAAGAGTGTTGATCCTCATGTTATCATCAATATATTACCAACAGAAAACTTTGTCGGTGGATTCTATCAAAAACCACTCGATTAACAGGCTTCGGCCTGTTTTTTTGCATGAAAAAACCTCTCAGATGAGAGGTTAAATGCTTAATTCTTCTATACTATAAGTGTTTTCTTCTTTGAAGTATTCTTCTGTTTCTGCAATGACTTCTTTTCTAAGTCCAATCAAACCGATGAGGTTAGGGATTGCCATACAGCCATTGACGATATCTGCAAGAATAAAGATAAACTGTAATGACATAAATGGACCTATCGCAATAAGAATAATGAAGATGATCTTATAAATCTTGATAGAACGAATACCTGCAAGATAATACATACATCTTTCACCGTAGTAGTTCCATCCAATAATTGTAGTAAACGCAAAGAAAATCAATCCAATATTTACAATATATTCACCAATAAATGGAACAATAAGTCCTCTATTAAAGGCAAGTGATGTAACTGCGGCTCCTTCTAAACCGCTTGTATTTGCACCAGTGATTAAGATTGCAAGACCAGTCATTGTACAGATCACCATTGTATCAATAAAAGTACCAGTCATAGATACAAGTCCCTGTTCTACACATGAATCAGTCTGTGCAGCAGCTGCGGCAATAGGAGCACTTCCTAAGCCACTTTCGTTAGAGAAGATTCCTCTACTAATACCCATCTTCATAGCAACACCCATACCCGCACCAAAGACTGCTTTAATATCAAAAGCTGAGGCAAGTACTATCTTTAATACATGAGGAATCATTGGAAGATGTGTTACTAGAATAAGTACAACACCACCAATATAAAATACACACATAAATGGAATTACTTTTTCAGCGACTGCCGCAATTCTATGAATTCCACCAATTGTGATAAAACCAACAAGAAGAGTAAGAATAATCGCACTAATCCAATAAGGTACATGGAAAGAAAGATGCAATGCATCAGAAATAGATCTTACCTGAGTGAATGTACCAATACCTAAATAAGCGACAGCTACACCAAAGAAGGCAAATAGACTTGCGAGAAACTTATTGTGTAAACCTTTTTCAATATAATACATTGGACCACCTGCAATCTGTCCGTTTTCATCCTTTGTACGATACTTAATAGCGAGTACCCCTTCAGCATATTTAGTGGCCATACCAAAGAAAGCTGAAATCCACATCCAGAATAATGCGCCAGGACCACCTGCAGAAATCGCAGTCGCTACCCCTACAATATTACCTGTTCCAATCGTAGAACTTAAGGCAGTACACAATGCCTGGAAACTAGAAACGTCTCCTTCATGATTTTCATTCTTCTTGAAAATCAAAGAGAAAGCTTTCTTTAATCTTACAAACTGAATAAACTTTAAATGAGTAGTAAAATAAATACCTGTTCCAAGTAGTAACAGGATAAGGGGCATACCCCATACGAGATTGTTGACTTGTGTTAAAAATTTGGTCATAAAAAAACTCCTTCTAATAAATTAGACGGAATTAATAGTGAAAAGTATAAGTCACTGTCCTTTTACCTGAGAGTGTTACTCCTTCGGTGCTCATTATGAGTCTCTCCAGTGATTCGTCCAATAGCGATCCTTTTACCTGAAATCTTCCATCCTTCGGTGTTCTTACAAAGAATCTCTTTCGCTACTATCATCCGTTCTTTTACAAGGAAACATTATAAACAGAGATTATTATAAATTCAATGTTTTTTTATTTTAAAAGCTTTTGTATAATAAGAGAAAAGGGGAATAAATTTATGAATATCGTATGTTATGGGGATTCTAATACTTATGGATTTAACCCTCTTGATGGGGGACGTTATGAAACAAACTGGGTGGATATAGTAAGAGAGAATTATAAAGATGATTTTATCGTCAATGCAGGACTTAATGGCAGACTTGCGGAACCTAGACAATTCTTATATGATGTTACCTTACGTCAATATGCACCTATTGGATTATTAGTTATTATGCTAGGGACAAATAATGTAGACCACTTAGAACCTGTAGAACATATTACAGTAGGTCTTCATGTGATGTTAAGACGTGCCCTGTCTAAAGCCGAACATATATTACTTCTTGCACCGCCATATTTAAGAAATGATGAAGAAAGATATCAAAGAAGTAAAGAACTCAATAAGAAGTTAAAAGTATTTGCAGATAGCTTTCATGCAGATTTTATTGATGTAGAAGAAGTAGTAAGTGAACTTGCATTTGATGGTATTCATCTTACACAAAAGGGACATGAACAGCTAGGAAAACAATTGTAGACTATATAAAGAAATCCTTATAATGGGATTTTTTTGTATGCTCAAAAGTGCTATACTTCGACACTAGGGGGATTAAGATATGACAAAGAATATGACAGAAGGACATCCATTAAAACTCATTATGATGTTCGCATTGCCTTTATTATTGGGTAATATATTCCAGCAGACTTATAATATTGTGGATACTGCAATAGTAGGTCAGACACTTGGTGCCAATGCACTTGCGGCAGTAGGCTCTACTACTAGTGTACAATTTCTAGTATTGGGATTTTGTATTGGTATATGCTGTGGGTTTGGTATTCCTATTGCCCAGTCATTTGGTGGAAATAACTTATCTAAGATGCGTGATTTTATTTATCATAGCATCATTCTTACAATTATCATTGGCGCAATATTAACTGTAGGATGCTGTTTATTATGTATGACTATTATACATATATTACAGATACCAGCTGAGATTGCATCACGTTCTTATATATATTTATTAATAATATTCATAGGTTTACCATGCACGTTATTATATAACTTATGTTCAAGTATATTACGTGCTGTAGGAGATAGTCGCACACCATTCTTATTTCTTGCTTTTTCTGCTTGTCTCAATATTGTGTTAGATTTATTTTGCATTATTATTTTAAAGCTCGATGTCGCAGGAGCAGCCCTTGCGACAATTGTGTCACAAGGTATCAGTGGTATCTTATGTCTTATACTCATTAAGAAACGTTTTACAGTATTACATATAGAAAAAGAAAATAAAGTAATAAAGTCATCCATCGTTAAGAATTTACTTGGTATGGGACTTCCAATGGGATTACAGTACTCTATTACAGCGATTGGCTCTATGGTCATGCAGGGCGCCAATAACTCTTTAGGCGCTACTTATATGTCTGCTTTTGCAGCGGCAGCTAAAATCAAACAGCTTGCCATCTGTCCATTTGATGCATTGGCCACAGCAGCTTCAACTTTCGCAAGTCAGAACTATGGCGCAAAGAAATATGATCGTATCAAAAAAGGAGTCATACAAACTGTTGTTGTAGGTATTATCTATGGCGTGATTGTAGGAATCTTATTGATTCTATTTGGTAGAATATTCTCAATGTTGTTTATTTCATCAAAATATAGCGCAGTCCTTGATGCATCCGCAAAATATATTACCTATATGGGATATTTCTATTGGGTTCTTTCAATTCTCAATGTATGCCGTCAGACAACTCAGGGGATTGGTTATTCCGGACTCGCAATATTCTCTGGTGTCATTGAAATGATTGCAAGATGTTTTGTATCATTGGTATTTGTACCGATAGCTGGTTATACCGCAATTTGCTGT
This sequence comes from Catenibacterium faecis, assembly GCF_014306455.1. Lineage (NCBI taxonomy): Bacteria > Bacillati > Bacillota > Erysipelotrichia > Erysipelotrichales > Coprobacillaceae > Catenibacterium > Catenibacterium faecis. The sequence continues at coordinate 4,253 of NZ_JACRWG010000038.1, read as the reverse complement.
GCTGATCAGACAGCCTGGATTGTTGCAGCACTTTATTGTGTATTCACTTTTAGCTATTGTTTCAAAAAGATTCAAGAAGAATGACGATATTCAAGAGGTGTCATATGATACCTCTTTTTAAATTGTGTATTAAAATAGCTGGGACGACTAAAGCCGCACATTTTTGAGATAGATACAATAGAATAATCAGTAGATAATAACTCAGCACTATGCACTAAACGTAATTCATTCAAATAAACCATAGGAGAAGTATGAAGATATTGAGAAAAAATACTACAACATCTTGAACGACAGATAGAAATAGAGTCTGCCATATCCTTGATGGTGATCTTTTGAGAAAGATGCTCTCTCAAATAATGAATCATTTCTAACATCTTATCATAATCGTCTAATGGTTTACTTTCTGGAAGAATTGTACTAACTAAATGTACAAGCTCTGATGCAGAAGAGAGAATTAAAAAGGGATTCATTTCTGGAATATTAAGTAAACCATATAGCTTAGTGATGAGTGCATGAATTGTATGATCATGGATAATTATATAAGGGGCATGTTCATGATTAAAGAATGAATCAAAATAACTTAAAAGTGATTCATGTATACTAAAAGCTTCTCTTTCGATAGAGACAGTCATTAAATGGGCTGTAGAAGAAAGTCTTGCATGAATAATATGAGTATTAATCATAAAGGCTTCACCTTTATGAATAGTAATTGATTCTCCATTAATTAAATAGGATACTTCTCCATGAAGACAATAAATGAACTCTAAAGAATCGTGATCATGATAAATCATATCATTTTCTGTATTTTCAATATGCTGGGTATGAATGGGAAACATGATAAAACTCCTTATAAACGATAGTGATATTATTATAAATATAAAATAGATATTAATCAACAAAAATATACGATAATGATATAAATGAAAGAAAACGCGATAATTATCAAGTGAAGTTGATGAGCTTAATGAATGTAAACGGTGACATTTCATAAAAACAGACTTCTAAATATACAATATTGATATGAATGAATAATAAGAATTGATTATAGTTCTATACTATATACGATAATGATATGTTTGTGTATAATGTTAAGAATATGTTATAATTTGATTCGAGGAGCTGATAGGATGAAAGAAGAATTATTTGATGATTTAATATTAGAAAGAGGTTATGAATATGCCCAAGAAGGGGCAGTTGATCATGTACGTAAAGTAGGAGAAGTAATCTATGCCACTGTTCATGGGACAGAGGATTATCATGTAAAAATAGATGATAATGATATGTTCTGCGATTGTCCCTATGCTAAAGAGGGGGCGCATTGTAAACATATGGCTGCTGTTTTGTATTATTTAGAGAGTCATCCTGTTTATGATGAACATACAATTATTGATGCATTAAGTGAGAAGCAAGCTAAACAACTATTAAAGAAAATATTAAAAGATCATCCAGAATATTTAGATCAACTACCGCAGGTAGAAAAGAAAATAGAAATCAAAGAAAGTGTGGAAGAGGCTTTTAGAAATCATCCTGATGTTAAATCAGCTCGTAGTTATATTGTGAAATGTATGGATGATTATATGGATATAGATATACTTATTCATACATTTAAAAATTATTTGGAAGATAAAGTCGTATCCAAATCTTTGATTGATTACTATAGTACACTTGATATTAAAAAAGCGATTTTATTTGTGAAATCATTAAAGACAGATAAGCCTTCTATTAAAAAGATGTATCAATCTTATTTGAAGGATTTATATTTAAAAGATAATGATAGAGAATCTTATTTAGATATTTTATGGACACTAGTAAGAGAAGATGGACAGATAGATTTCTATCGTGAATTAAAAAGACAATATACAAAAGAGGAATGGATTCTATTAAGAGACGATCTTCTTAATAGTCTTCCACCTCGTGCAAGACTTGATAAGATTTATTTAGAAGAAGGTATGTATGATCAGTTATTAAATCTTGTCATTCAAACACCTGGTTTGTATATTCTAGAAGAGTATTATCATGATTTATTGAATTATCCTGAGCAGCTATTAAATAAGTATTTAGAGGAACTTAAACCTCTTGTAGGTAAACAGGATATCACTCATTATCTCGAAGAAATAGAAGAGATTCCTGGAGGCGTGCAGTTTATTTCTTTAAATCAATTGAGAAAATAAGGCATTTTAAGCGTATAAAAAGAGTAGGGAGATATAATCTCTCTACTCTCTTAATTTTTCTAATCCCATGATAAAGAAACTGATGATTAATAATAAGCTTGATACCCAGATAACATGAATAGATTTTCCTTGGGAAAATAAACCACCAAATCCTGCACCAAGTCCAAAAAAGAAAATAATTCCGTAATAATAGAATGCACGTCTAAGTGATGCTTTATTATGTGTTTCTGTATAATCAGCTAAAGCACTTGTACCATTACGAATATTCCCAATACACATTGTAGAAGCATAAGAATAACCACTTACTTTTCTAAATGTCTGTACCTGAAGCGCACAAGAGAATGAGACAAGAATAGTCGCTAAGCTATCTAAATGATGAGGAATGAGTCCTACAAAGAATAGAATCACTATTTCTAATACAAGTATACCCTGTCTCCAATGCATCTTTTGGGCATATTTAAAGCGGGAATGCACAATATCGGCAATAAATATTCCTGATGCAAAGGCGATTAAAGGTAACAAATACTTTAAGGCAATCATCCATTCTCCACTCATGATATGATTACTTAATAATACGACGTTACCTGTCTGGGCATTAGAATAAACACCACCACGTGCAAAATAAGTATAAGCATCCTGAAAGCCACCAGACATGGCAAGGAAGATACTATTTATAAAAGCTTCAGACATCTGTCTTTCACGTAAAAACCATTGAATAAGTTTGTCTTTCATAACATACTCCATTGTAAATTTAAATCAAATGCATTATACTGAATGAACAGAAATATGTAAAAAGTATTTTTGATATACTGATGATATGATTATTATATGGGAGGACGCTTATGGCAAACTATGATTATTACAGAATATTCTACTATGTAGCACAATACCAGAGCTTCACAAAGGCAGCAGAAATGTTAAGGAACAACCAGCCTAATATCACCCGTTATATCAATAACCTAGAAAGTGAACTAGGCTGTAAGCTTTTTATTCGTTCTAATAGAGGTGTTAAATTAACACCGGAGGGAGAAAACTTATTTGAACATGTTGCCATTGCTCAGGAACATTTAAGGCTTGGAGAAAGTGAACTACAAAAAGAAAAAGAATTAAATAGTGGTTTAATTACTTTAGGTGTCAGCGAGAATGCATTACGTATATTCCTTCTAGACCATCTAGAACGTTTCCATGAACAATATCCACATGTTCGCCTGCGTATCACTAACCATACTACACCAGAAGCATTAGAATCATTAAGAAATGATTTATGTGACTTCTCTGTTGTTACAACACCAATAGACTTACCACATTTATTACAGGTCTCAGTACTTGATCATTTTGAAGATATTCTTATTTGTGGGAAGAAGTATAAGGAACTCTCATTGAAACATCATTCTTTAGATGAATTCAAGGATACACCTTTTGTTTCGCTTACAAGTCAGACAGGAACAAGGAATTTCTATAATCAATATTTCTTAGATAATGGTGTTTCTTTCCATCCTGATATAGAAGTCTCTACAACTGATCAGATTATCCCTCTTATTATTCATAATTTAGGTATTGCTTTCTATCCTAGAAAGCTAGCCCAGCCATACTTAGATAAGGGAGAAGTCTATGAAATCCCGTTGTTTCAATCATTACCGCATCGTAAGGTCTGCTTAGTGAAGGATCCTAATAAATCACAAAGCATTGCCTCTAGTAAATTGATTGAATCACTTATACATCGTTAAGGAGAAAATTATGCCACTACTTATATTTATGATAGGTACTTGTTTTGGCAGTTTTATATCTTGTATGTCACATCGTTATATTACTCATGAATCAATACTTGGAAGAAGTCATTGTGATTATTGTGGACATACATTACATGTATTAGATTTAATTCCAGTCTTATCTTATATATTACTTAAAGGGCAATGTCGTTATTGTCATCATAAACTCAATAAGAGTCTGCTTGTTCATGAACTAATGTGGACCCCGTGTCAAGGACATTAAATAAAAAGGCGCTTAAAAATGATTAGAAATAAAGATATCCTCTAGGTGTAAATTAACCAGGAGGATATTTTTATGTGTAAACTATATAAA
>NZ_JACRWG010000037.1:0-26299 GCF_014306455.1 Catenibacterium faecis | reverse complement strand
GTATACCACCTCTCTTTGATTATACTATTATATCGAGATGCACACTAGAGTTTTGGGGGATTTGAGTTTGGTTATATATTTGTGTCCGCGCAACAAAGGCGCGGGGAAATGGAGAAAATTATGAAAGTACTAGTATTTGGAATTACAGATAATCCAGGTGGTATGGAAGCTGTTATTATGAACTACTATCGCCATCTAGATCGTACACGAGTACAATTTGATTTCTTATGTAATACAGAAGTAGTCGCCCATGAACAAGAGATATTAAGTCTCGGTGGTACTATTTATCGTATTCCTGCAAGAAGCAAGGATAGAAAAGCTTTCTCTGAAGCTTTAGAAAACTTCTTTAAGACACATGCCTCTGAATATAAAGCTATCTGGTTTAATACATGTTCTCTTGCGAATATTGATTACTTAAAGAAGGCTAAACAATATGGTATCCCTACCCGTATTATTCATTGTCATAATGCGGCTAATGGAGATAGCTTCTTAAGAGGATGTTTACATAAGTTCAATAGAACACAGATTAGAAAATATGCGACAGACTTCTGGACATGTTCAGAAGATGCGAATGAATGGTTCTTTGGAAAGAATGCCGTATTACCTAACTATAAATTAATTAATAATGCGGTAGATGTGAACTTTTTTAAACCAAATGAAGAAATCAGACAATCTATAAGAGAAGAACTTCATGCAGGAGATAAGATTGTATTAGGTCATACAGGAAGATTCCATTTCCAGAAGAATCATCCATATCTATTAAAGGTATTTAATGCGTTGGATCATAGATATCCTGGTAAGTATATGTTGATACTTATTGGAGATGGTGAAGATAAAGAAGCATTAAAGAACCAGGTAAAAGAATATGGTATTGAAGAAGATGTAAAGTTCTTAGGTATCAAGAGTAATGTGAGTGATTATATCCAGGCAATGGATCAATACATCTTCCCTTCTCGTTTTGAAGGGCTAAGTGTCGCATTATTAGAAGCAGAAGCCAATGGCCTACCATGTATGATCTCTGATACTATTTCTCGTGCCTCTATTGTGAATGATAATGTGAAGATGCTTCCTATTACAGATGAAGCAATCACCCAGTGGGTAATTGCGATTGAAGAAGCATCTCATCAATCTAAACATTTCAATATCGAAGCATTTGAAAAACGTAATCTAGAAATAAATACAGAAGCTAAGAAGATGCAGGATTTCTTCTTATCACTATAAACCTTCGTGAGAAGGTTTTTTTAATGTCTAAATATATTTTTTTATACCTATATATGTCATTTTATGTCAGGTTGGATGATTCTTTGTGTGAAATTATGTTAAAATATTTTCATACTATATAAGAGGAAGGGAGATATATATGAACAAAAAGTTGATTACAAGTTTTGTAAGTGCAGCGCTTGTTTGTTCGATGGGCATGTCTGGTGTAAGCGCAGTTACTCCAGTACCAACTATGCACAACAACAATCAAGTCACTGCAGCATCATTGAGTCGTTCTATAGCTGATTATAAGAAGATTGAAGGCATTAACGATCAGACTGTATTAGGTGCAGATTTTACTCATTATCAGCAGGATTTGGAATGGGGTAAAACGTGCTACAATTACAAGAGCGTCAAAATTGATAACCTATTTAAGTTTGTACAGGGACAGGGAATTAATACGGTTTCTGTCAAGGTTGCAGTAAATCCGGACACATCAAGTGATAAAACTAAATGTTATACACTAGATAGTGCTATCAAAACAATTAAAGCTGCTAAAGAAGCAGGCTTAAAAACAAACATCACATTATTCTATTCTGATGATGTTACTTATGCAAATAGTCAGCAATTACCTGCAGGATGGACTCAGGATAATGCGGTAGAAAAGGCAACAGACTATACTAAGGAAGTACTTGATACTTTAAGTAAGAATGATGCTTTACCTACTATGATGACTATTGGAAATGAAGTGAATTATAATTTCCTTGGTCTAACTGAAGGTGGAGGATGGGATGGCTTTGTCGCAATGGCTACTATCTCTAAACTTATTAATGAAAAAGGTGTTAAAACAGCTTTAAGTTTTGCAGCACCTGATGATGCTGAAGGTATTCAGTATGTGATTGAAAAGCTAGGTTATGCCAGCGTAGACTACAGCTATTTAGGTGTTAATCTTTATGCTGATCGTAATGGTATTAATGATTATGTTAAAACGTTACGTACTACAGTAAAAGAAAAGGCAGCAGATAAGCAATTAATTGTTTCTAACATCAAGTTCCCACGTCAGAATGCTGATGAAACAGCATCTACTGAAACACAAGCAGAAAGCATCTATAACTTATTAAGTGCTTCTATTAGTGATAGTAATGCAGGTGGTTTAATTTACGATGAAGCTGAATATGTAGGAAGCTGGAATGGTTTCTTTAATGAACAGGGACTTGCACAGACTTCTCTTGCAGTATTTGGTTTTGCACAGGGCTGGAATATTGATATTGATTCATACAGAGATCCTTATGAATATGGTGATGATACTGGTTTAAAGGAAAAGAAGGTCACTATTAATAAGATTTCTAATATGTCTGAATCTACAATCAGAGGTGTAGATGTTGGATCATATGTAGCACTTACTAATGCAGGTGTTAAATATTATGATTATGATGGCAAAGAACAGCCATTAATGAAAATCTTAAAGGATAATGGTGTTAACTATATCCGTTTAAGAATCTGGAATGATCCATACAATGAAAAAGGTGAAACATACGGTGGTGGAGATAGCACTGTAGATAATGGATTAAAGATTGGTAAAGAAGCAACTAAGTATGGTATGAAGGTGCTTGTTGACTTCCATTATTCTGATTTCTGGGCAGATCCTGCAAAACAGATTCTACCAAAAGCATGGCAGAAGGATGCTAATGATCCAGATAAGATGTGTGAAAATATCCATGACTTCACTAAAGATACTTTACAGAAATTTAAAGATGCAGGTGTTGATGTAGGTATGGTACAGGTTGGTAATGAAATTACCAAAGGTATGGCTGGTATTCATAATAAAGACAGTAATAATTCTGTTTGGAAAAATGAATCTCAGTATTCTGTATTAGACCGTTATTTAAATGCAGGTTCTAAAGCAGTACGTGAAATGCTTCCAGATGCTTTAGTTACATTACATATTGAAACACCTAATCGTCAAATTTATTCTATGATCATGGATGCATGGGAAAAAGGAAATGTAGACTATGATGTTTTAGGTTCTTCTTATTACCCATTCTGGTGGAATACACCTGATATGTTAAGGGATGTACAGACTCTTGCAAAAGAAAGAGGAAAGCTATTTGCGGTTATGGAAACTGCATGGGTTAACAGCTATGAAGATGGTGATGGTACACCAAACTCTATCGGCTCTGATTATGGACTTTATCAGTATGAAATTGGTCCTCAGGGTCAGGTAGATGAATTAACTGATATGTATAAGGTTCTTACTGAACAGGATAACGGTTTAGGTGGCTTCTATTGGGAACCAGGATGGATTCCAGTGAAAGCTGGATGGACTAACTGGAAGTACAATAAAGAAGTCGCTGATAAGTATGGTACTGGATGGGCTTCTAAGGGTGCTGTAGGTTATGCTCCAGACGATGAGATGTATTATAATGGTCAGCCTTCATGGGGTGGATCAAGCTGGGATAACGCAACATTATTTGATATCCAGGGTAATGCACTACAGTCATTAAAGTTCTATAAAGATTCAGTGTCATTAGGTAAGGTTCAGACTACAAGAATCAATATCGTGAATAAAGAAAAAGAAGTTCTTAAGACTGAATATGTAAATGTAAATGTTGGTGATACAAAGACAATTACACTTCCAAAAGTTAATGGTTATTATGCATCAAAAGGTAACTATAACTATACAGTAAAAGGTGATACTGATGGTGTTAAGACAGTTACAGTCACTTATAATCATTCTACAGAAGCTAATCTAGTTTACGTGGATGGTGATTGGTACTTAATGCAGGATGGACAGGTTGTACATGAAACTACTCTTGCACAGGTTAATGGAACAGGTACTTGGTATTATGTAGAAGATGGTAAAGTCAACAAAGATTTCAATGGCTTATTCCAGTATGGTAATGACTGGTACTATATTGAAAAAGGTGCAGTTAATTCTGATTATACAGGACTAGCTCAGTATAATGATCAGTGGTTCTATATTGAAAAAGGTAAGCTTAACTGGGATTATACAGGCCTTGCACAGTACAATAATTATTGGTTCTATGTAGAAAAGGGACGTTTAAACTGGAACTATTCAGGTATTGTAGAATACAATAATCAGTGGTTCTATGTTCAAAAAGGTCGTTTAAACTGGAACTATTCCGGATTAGGTCAGTCTGGTAATGAATGGTATTATATTGTACGTGGACGTGTTAACTGGAATTATACAGGACTAGCTCAGTATAATGATCAGTGGTTCTACATTGAAAAAGGTAAGCTTAACTGGAATTATACAGGTCTTGCTCAATACAAGAATTATTGGTTCTATGTTGAAAATGGTCGTTTAAACTGGAATTATACAGGACTGGTTCAAAAAGGTAATGAATGGTTCTATGTAGAAAACGGTCGTTTAAACTGGAACTATACAGGCCTTGCACAGTACAATAATCAGTGGTTCTATATTGGAAAAGGACGATTAGACTGGAATTATACAGGTATTGCATATCATGATAATCAGCGTTTCTATATTATTAATGGACGATTAGACTGGAATTATTCAGGTCGTGTTCGTTATAAAGGTAAAAAATATACTGTAAAGAACGGTAGAGTTCTATAACTATAAAATACACTAAAATAAAAGGGGCTGTAACGAATTGATAGTATTTACTACTACCTTGAACGTTACAGCTCTTTTTTATATCCCAACTCAAAAAGGTTATTCACTATTGTGTGGTGAATAACCTTTTCATATTTCAGACGCACTTACTTTCGGTCCGCCCTTTTGCTATTTCTGAAACTGTAATGAGTTATTTACCCATTACAGCACTTCGTTTACTTAATATTATCAAATAAATTTGTAGAATAAACACCTTCATCAATTAACTTCTTAAATGATTCCTTAACTACAGGTGCATCTTCTTTATATGTTACACCAAACCATGAATCCTGTACTTCTAATACCTTAACACTTAATTTGTTTTCTCTTAGAAGTTCACCAATATAGATAGGTAATAAGTATTCATCCTTTAGTGGATCTTTGATGTTTTCAAAGAATTCTACAAAACCTTCTTTTAAAGTATTTACGAATTCAGGAGTTAATCCCCAGAAGTTCATAGATACATTTACGTTAGGATCAATTTCTTTATCTCCTACACGTGCACCAGTAGAAGTCTTTTCAATATTCTTAGTTTCTTCTACATCAGTTAAGTATCCTTCTTCATTTACTGCACAGATACCTCTTGTTACACCACCATTATCACTTAAAGTATTCTTTAAGATAAATCCTGCCATCGCAAGATGATCTGGTTTTTCAGGTGTATAGTCTAATAAGAAATCATGAATCTGTACAAATGCTTCCTTACCATAATAGTCATCTGCATTAATAACTGCGAATGGTTCATTAATTAAACCATCACAGGCAAGTACTGCCTGTCCAGTACCCCAAGGCTTAGTACGTCCTTCAGGACATTCAATTCCTTCTGGTAATGCTTTTAAATCCTGGAATGCATATGCAATTTCTACATCGTACTTCTTAGCGACTTCTTCAATACGATTCCCAATAACTTCTCTGAAGTCCTCTTCAATATCCTTACGGATAATAAAGATAATTTTGTTGAAACCAGCGGCAATTGCATCATGGATTGAATAATCCATAATAATTTCACCATTAGGTCCTACAGGCTCTAACTGCTTGATTCCTCCACCAAAACGTGAACCAATACCAGCAGCCATAATTACTAAAGCTGTATTCATAATATAATCCTCCGTCAAACATGATAACTATATTATACAACGAAAGTTATGTAATAGATATGTAAATAAAAAAACTCAGGAAATTCCTGAGTTATATTAGATAGTGAAGTCTACACAAGCTCTTACTTCAGCATTTTCCTTTGCGATTTTCGCAACAGCTAAATGTCTAGGATCATTTGCATAGCTTGATAGATCTTCCATATTATCAAATTCCATAACTAATGAAACATCATATGTTTCATTAGGATTTTCATTTCTTCCAACATGTAAAGAACGGATACCATCAATCTGTCCTACAAGTCCCTTTAATCCTTCTACAAACTGATTCTGTAGATCTTCTGTACCTTCTTTAAATTTCCATACAACAACGTGCTGAATCATTTTTTACTCCTCCTTCATTAATTCATTCACTATAGGCATAAGTTCCATCTGTGTAATTGTTTCAATAAGTCCTGCATCTACGACTTTAGTAATTGCAGGATCCATTGGTAAACGACATACAGTAGAAATATTAAACTTTTTCGCAATTTCATCTATATGACTCTCACCAAATAAATAATGTTTATTTCCACAATCAGGACAGATATAGTAACTCATATTCTCAACAAGACCTAAAATAGGAATATTCATCATCTGTGCCATATTCACTGATTTCTCTACAACCATGCTGACAAGTTCCTGTGGTGAAGACACCGTAATAATACCATCTACAGGAAGAGATTGGAAGACTGTAAGAGGAACATCTCCAGTTCCTGGAGGCATATCGACAAATAAATAATCTAATTCACCCCAATAGACATCAGTCCAAAACTGAGTTACTGTATTAGATATTAAGCTTCCTCTCCATACAACAGGATCAGTAGGATTATCCAACATTAAGTTTAAAGAAACAATCTTAATACCTGTACGTGTTTCAGCAGGAATAATACCATTATCATTTCCATAAAGTTTCTCAGTTAAACCAAAAGCCTGCGGAATAGAAGGTCCTGTAATATCCGCATCTAGAATACCTACATTATACCCAATACGGTGCATCATGACTGCAAGTAATGATGTCATTAAACTCTTACCTACACCACCCTTACCACTTGTAACTGCAATAACATGTTTAATATGGGAATTCTTATTTAAATCTTTATGAAGATCCTTATTAAAATACTTATCATATTCACCCATTTTATTCACCTCATTTATTATTATACATGAAATAAAATAAAAAATGCTGATTAACGAACTATATAACCAGCATACATGGTGATGGCAAATAAGATTAACACACAAATAATCTTAGATACTGCCCAAGCAATTTCGTATCTCACTGTTCCGTCTCCTTTTCTATACTTAGTATAGAATAAGAGGAGAAATACAAATATCATTGCAAGCACAAGAATACATAAATATTAAGTAAAAAAACTAGAGAAATGAATCTCTAGTTTACACTCAATGAGTGGCAGATAGAAGTATAGTTCCCATAATCATAACAGCAACTAATTTTGAACCTAACCAGTATAAATTGTACTTCATATCCATCACCCTTTCTTTTACTACACTCAGTATAGTAAAGAAAGGGTTAAGAAGAAATCACACTCACATTAAGTGTTCGTAAGTATTACTTTAAGAAACGTTTGATCCACTTCATTTTATCATCAGTAAGTGGATAATATCTAAATGGTAAATCGATACGTGTACTCTTATGTAATACAGAACGACGATGAGAGAATGTCTCAAAAGTAAACTTACCATGATAATAACCAATACCACTTGCACCTACACCACCAAATGGGAGTGTATTAGTCGCAAAATGACTCACTGTATCATTAATACATGCATCACCAAAGCTACATAAGTCTAAAATCTTATTGGCATGATATGAGTCATTAGAGAATAAATAGAGGGCAAGAGGCTTATCATGACTATTAATATATTGAATTGCTTCTTCAATTCTATTGTATTCTACGAGTGGAAGAATAGGTCCAAAGATTTCTTCTTCCATTAAAGGATTATCAAAATCTACATCATTCACAATAGTAGGTGCAATCTTTAAATGTTCTTCATCCACTTCTCCACCAATAAGAATATCCTGATTCTCTAATAGTTTCTTTAAACGATCAAATTGTTCTTTATTGATGATCTTACATAAGTTTTCACTTTCTAATGGATGTTCACCAAAGAATTTCTTAATATATTCATCAGCATAATCAATAAAGGCCGCTTTCATACTATCCTTAATTAATATATAATCAGGCGCAATACAAGTTTGACCGGCATTCAAAAACTTACCAAATATAATACGTTTCGCTGCAATCTCCATAGGAATCATATCAGTTAAAATAGCAGGAGACTTACCACCTAATTCTAATGTGACAGGTGTTAATGTTTCTGCCGCCTTCATATAGATTTCTTTTCCTGCTTTTTTACCACCAGTAAAGAAAATATAATCAAAAGGTAAATTCACAAGTTCCTTAGAAACCTCTAAACCACCCTCAGCACAATAGGCATGTCCTTTATCAAAACATGTATCAATGAGTTGCGCTACAATAGCGGAAGTATGTGGTGTCTGTTCACTTGGTTTCACTATTGCACAGTTACCTGCTGCAATAGTACCAATAAGTGGTTCTATCGCAAGTAGGAATGGATAGTTCCAAGGTGAAATAATAAGTGTTACACCATAAGGTTCATAAATCGTATAAGAGCGAGAAAAGAACTGATGAAGAGGTGTCTTTACCTTTTCCTTCTTTACCCATTTCTTAATATTCTTTAATGTATATGTACAGGCTTCAAGAGTGAGTCCTATTTCTGTCATATAGGATTCTCCTCTAGATTTACCTAAATCCTTTTCTAAAGCATCTTCTATTAAGTCCATATGGTCTTTAATCCATAGCTTAACACGTTTTATTGCATCTATTCTTAAACTTACATCTCTAGTCATTAATGTGTCATAATATGTTTTTTGGTCATTAAAAATCTTTTCTAAATCCATATCTATCACTTCCTTCTTTAGTATTCTAGTACCTTTCACATTCTAATACAACAGACGAATATAATTCACATAATTCAAAAAACATACTAGATATAATACATGAATTCAATGTGAATAAGATAAGAAATTTATGTGTTTATTTGTGGTTTGTATTTCAAAAACAGTCCACATTAAAGTACAGATTCATAGAATTCCTCTATATCCGGAATAGCGTATGATGAGAGCGATGACAAGAACTGATTTAAGGTATTTTCAACCTTAAAGTAGTTTAGAAAACTTTCCAAAAATGCGATAGTTGATTTCTTATACTTTCTATTTTTAAGGACATAAACAGTCGCTTCATCAGCATAATGTCTTGCAAAGTCTTTCATATATGCAGCTAGTGCGGTGTTATTGATATCTTCAATAGACTTATAATTTTGAAGAATTTCTAAAGTTTCAATAATAGGAATTGTTTCAGGTGTTAGAGAAATACTAATATTCATCACATATATATTATGAATATTTTTCTTTTTACCTGGTACAGCAGAGGAAAGAACCTCAACACGTTTACTGATTTGTGTAGTTAAACCTTTTTGATTAAAAAGTCTATACCCAACTACAATTCCCTGATTATCCTTTATATAATGATCAACAATGTCTTTTTCGCTAATTGGGACTGTACCAAACCGTGTATTTTTTGGTCTATAATATAACCCTTTTGTAAGATGTACAAGTATACCTTTCTTGCACATTCTTTCTAATGTTTTATAGTAAGTCATTTCAGGAATCGTACTGAATGATTGGCTATATAAAGCACTTGCTTCTAAAAGTTTATTTTCAGGTTCATGTTCAATTATTGTCTCTATATAATTTGCGTAACTATTCATACGATACCACCTCAATGGCATTGTAAATCATATATATAATGTGTCAAGTAAAATACAAATTTGCTTAAAACATTCATTTTTCTATTACGGTTTCAAAACTTTAAAATAATTTCATTTTTGAAAGTGATATCTTGTTCATACAGTTTTAGAACAGTATAATAAGTGTAGTGGTTCAGTTTCAAAACTATAAAAAATTTAAACTTTTGAAAGTGGGTGAATATATGAAAACAGTTGTGAGAAAAAACTATCTCAACAGGATCATTGAACTAAAGGATACACCGGACATTAAAATCATTACTGGTATTCGTCGTTCTGGGAAATCTAAACTAATGCAGGCATACATTGAATACCTAAAAACAAATTACGATAATATCAATATAATTTTTATTGATTTTATGGATTTGAAGTTTGAAGAAATCAAGGAATATCATGCACTCCATTCTTATGTAGAACAACATTATGTAGCAGGTAAAATGAATTATCTCTTTGTAGATGAAGTTCAGATGTGTCCAAAGTTTGAGTTAGCTATTAATAGTCTCTATTCTAAAGGAAAGTATGATATCTATGTAACTGGTTCTAATGCTTTCTTGTTGAGTGCTGATCTAGCAACTCTCTTTACAGGACGATATATTGAAATACATGTATTTCCTTTCAGCTTTCAAGAATATTGTGAATATTATAGTGATGTGAGTGATAAGGATAAGCTTTTTGATGAATACTCTTTTAAAGGTGGTTTGGCAGGCTCTTATTTATATCCAAATGATAGGGATAGGGTTACTTATATTAAGGAAGTCTATGAAACTATTGTGACAAGAGATCTAGTTCAAAAGTATGCTTTACCTGATACAACCGTATTACAAAGACTAAGTGAATTCTTGATGGATAATATTAGTAATTTGACTTCTCCAAATAAGGTGAGTCAGCTTTTAACTGCGAATAATGTATCTACAAATCATGTCACAGTACGTAAATACATTAAATACTTATGTAACGCTTTTGTTTTTTATGATATTAAGAGATATGATATTCGCGGTAAGAAATATTTGGAAAGTTCTGAGAAGTTCTATTTGTGTGATACAGGTATTCGATATGCTATTTTAGGTAGCAGAAATATGGATTATGGCAGAGTGTATGAGAATATGGTTTGTATTGAACTATTACGTCGTGGTTATGATGTTTATGTTGGAAAACTCTACCAGAAAGAGATAGACTTTGTAGCTCAAAGAGGTAGTGAAAAAATCTATATTCAGGTGAGTGATAATATCTCAGCACAGGAAACTTTTGAGAGAGAATACTCTCCTTTACTACAAATTAGAGATGCATATACTAAAATGATTATTGCCAGAACGAGACATCCAAAGTATAGCTATGAAGGTATTGTGATTTACGATATTGCTGAATGGTTACTAGAAGAGTAAGTACTTTAATGGTTCACTTTCAAAACTTTAAAAATATTCAACTTTTGAAAGTGAACATCTTAATGTGAGGACTTTCAACCCTATCATTGACAAGGTTGTAGAAATTTGTTAAAGTTTTAAAGTAAAAGCAATGAACAGAAGAGACTAAAGTGAAATGCATAGAGAACTTATGGCTGGTGTAAATAAGTGTGAAGCTTTAGAAAGATGGTCTGGGAGCTGTTATCTCTAATAGGGATAACCGTAACTCGCGTTAAGAGATTGAGTGACACGTAAGTGTAAAAAAGGTGGTACCGCGATAATTTCGTCCTTTATTAAGGACGTTTTTTTATTTTCAGGAGGAAAAATATGAAAGATCCAAAAGATTTCTATTTAACAACCGCAATTACTTATACTTCAGGTAAACCTCATATCGGTAATACTTATGAAATTGTATTAAGTGATGCAATCTGCCGTGCTAAGAGACAGCAGGGCTATAATGTACGTTTTCAGACAGGTACAGATGAACACGGACAGAAAATTGAATTGAAGGCTAAAGAAGCTGGAATTGAACCAAAGGAATATGTAGATAAAGTTGCTGGAGAAGTAAAACGTATCTGGGATATGATGGATGTCACTTATGATAAGTTCATCCGTACTACAGATGAATATCATGTAAAACAAGTACAGAAGATTTTTAAGAAGTTACATGACAAAGGTGATATTTATTTAGGTCATTATGAAGGTAAATACTGTACTGCATGTGAATCATTCTTTACAGAATCTCAGTTAGTAGATGGAAAATGTCCTGACTGTGGTGGAGAAGTGCATGATGCTAAAGAAGAAGCATATTTCTTTAAATTATCTAAATATCAGGATCGTTTAATGCAGTATTATAATGATCATCCAGAATTTATTCAGCCAGAATCAAGAAAGAATGAAATGGTCAATAACTTCTTAAAACCAGGTTTACAGGATTTATGTGTATCAAGAACTTCATTTACTTGGTCAATCCCTGTAGACTTCGATCCAAAGCATGTTGTATATGTATGGATTGATGCATTAGTTAACTATATTACTGGTTTGGGTTATGATTTAGATGGTCATAGTGATCCATTATTTGATAAATATTGGCCTGCAGATGTACATGTTATTGGTAAGGATATCGTTAGATTCCATACTATTTATTGGCCAATTATCTTAATGGCATTAGATTTACCTCTACCAAAACAGGTATTTGGTCATCCTTGGTTATTAATGGGTGATTCTAAGATGTCTAAACATTTAGGTAACGTTATTTATGCGGATGACTTAGTAGACCTATTTGGTGTGGATGCTGTAAGATACTACTTATTACATGAAATTCCATATGATAACGATGGTTCAATTACTTGGGACTTATTAGTAGAACGTATTAATAGTGATCTTGCTAATATCTTAGGTAACTTAGTAAACAGAACAATCGCTATGTGTAATAAATACTTTGATGGTGTTGTTACTAATACAAATGTATGTGAACCAGTAGATGATGAATTAAAATCAATCGCACTCGCAATGCCAGGAAAGACTATTAAGTTAGAAAATGAATTCAAGCTTGCTAAGGCATTGGATGAAATCTATGTATTATTAAGACGTACTAATAAGTATATTGATGATACTATGCCTTGGGCTCTTGCAAAGGATGAAACTAAGAAAGATCGTCTTGCAACAGTACTTTATAACTTAGTAGAAGCTATCAGATTCTCAGCTATCGCATTAGAACCATTCATTCCTGGTACATCTAAGAAAATCTTAGATATGATTAATACAGATGAAAGAGATATGATGAAGTTAGATACTTTCGGTTCATATAAATCAGGTACTAAAGTGACTGATCATCCAGAAGTATTATTTGCAAGATTAGATCCTAAAGAAGTAGCTAAACAGGTAGAAAAGTTAACTCCTGCTAAGCCAGTTGTTCCAGAAAAGAAGGATGAAACACCTGAAATCACTATTGATGATTTCGCTAAGGTAGAATTAGTTGTTGGTGAAGTAAAGAAATGTGAAAAGCATCCTAAAGCAGATCGTCTTCTTGTATCACAGATTGATATTGGTGGAGAAGTAAGACAGATTGTTTCAGGTATCGCAGATAGTTATTCACCAGAAGACATGCCTGGTAAGAAGGTAATTGTTGTAAAGAACTTAAAACCAGCTAAATTAAGAGGTGTAGAATCTCAGGGTATGATTCTTGCAGGTGGAACTAAGAAATCAATTAAAGTATTAGAAACAGATTTACCAGCAGGTACAAAAATCAGCTAACATAAAAAGAGTGAACATTTTGGTTCACTCTTTTAACATCTCTAATTGTGTAATATAGCTATCAATGATTTTAAATGCGTCTTCTTTACTTAACAATCTTTCTTCTAGTATATATTGATAATAGTCATTAAAAGCCATTACAAGACTTGCTTCATGCAGCTGTATTGTTTTGATAGTGCCACTGGCTGATACAATCTGGAAATAGAGTGTATTAATGTTCATGACTATAACTGAGAAAGACATATTATCATATTCAGGGACATCTACAAGGTTTATAGAGTAGGTATTTATAAAGTTCTTTAGTCTACGTAAGATTTTGATTCTATCATTAATCGTTAGTGGTTGATAGAATGGCTGCGGGAAATCAATTGTATAACCAGTATCCACAAAATGTCTTAATCCCTGCAAGGTATAGAGTCCTGATAGATGATCTTTATTACGCTTTACAAACTGTTTTAAATATATTGAATGTGTCTTGAACGATTCCACAAAAACATTCTCTTCTAAAAAAATTGGAAATGGATCGTCCTCTTGATAGACTGCACCAATAGGAGGTGCATAGAGAATACAATTGAAATCTTCTATCACATCACTTTTTTCATCCTTATTAGTGATTAAACACTTTGTTTCCTTTAAATATTGATTAAATAGTATTTCATACGCATCATATGTTTCTCCTTTTTCATAAAGAATACCACTTGAATGATCTGCTGTATAAATAAGAAGATATCTAGTAGTAAGAATCATATTAGGAAAGAAACAAAGATGGTTATTAATCGCATTAATCTCATTATAGTAATAATATGGACTATAGTGATCATTATTAAAGATTAAAGGCATGATGTTTGTAAGAACACTTAAGTTATAGAACTGGTTATCTTTCGTTAGTTCGTTTGTGTTATTTAAACAGAATATATGAGTAATAGGTATATGAGAAGAGACTATTCTTAATAAATAGAGTGCATGAGTAGGCTGACCAAGGATCCTTATATGAGGGTCTTTTTCTTTGCATTCTAAGAGAGATAGTTCATATAAGAGATGTTCTACATCATATTTATTAGTATAGTGTCCTGTCTTTAAGATAGAATCTAAAGTATCAGGTGTTGTAAAGGAACGGTTATCAAGTAATGTGGCTTCTTTTAAGAAGGAACTTACATGCTGACGACAATAATAACGAAACTCTCCTATTCTGTCTATTTCATAGGCATTTAATAATTCTTTCTTTTCATCATTAGTAAGATAGAGATATTGACTGATCTGTTGGATAAAATCACGATTTGGTATTTTACGTTCTCCTCTAATAATCTTATAAAAAGTAGAACGGTCTATCTGGAAGTATTCTGCACACTTTTTGATATTGATTTTTTTAGTCTTGATATATTCGGATAATAATTGAGAAACATACATAGTACTACATCTCCATTTCAATCATTTTTATACATTCATCAATCAGTTTGATTTCATCTTCTTTACTATAAGCATTCTTCTTCACTACATTGTCAATAAAGTCTTTAAATGCTTCTACAAGGGTGATTTCTTTAATAGAGATATTTGCGAGGGTGCCAGTTGAATCGGATGCAATTATATGGAATGATTGATTAGTTAACTGGAAGTATGTTGTAGATGTTTCAGAAAGATAAGGCATATCTGCCATCATGACATAAGGATGCTTCTTACAGAATTCTTTCCACTTTCTAAGTAATGTGAGTCTATCTTCTAAAGAAAGAGGGTTAAAGAGTTCTGGTGGTATATCATGGAGATAACCAGTCTTGGCTGTATAGCGTAATCCCTGCAGTGTATAGATAATATGGAATATATCAGAATGTTGAGGATAGAATACCTCATTCCAATAATATCCAAATTTTTGGAAGTCTTTAATAAACTCCTCTTTATTAGGAAAGAAGTCTTTTAATGCCTTGCGCATAATGGATAAATCGTTCTCTTCAAATACATAAGTAGGACATGGTGTTGTCATGATCTCCTGCGTAATAACATGAGTATCAAAGAATGTCTCTGTGTCTGTAAGATAGTTTGTCCATGAATTACGTGTCATAAAACACTCTGCTTCTTTTAAATAAGCATCAAATTTTTCTTTATAGGCATTCACAATTTGTGGAAGTTTATAAAGTATTCCCTGACTATGATCATTTGTATAAGTAAATAAATAACGCGTTGTAATCATTACATTAGGGTAGAATACATTATGTTCATTCATGATAGAAACATTACTGTAGTAGTAATAAGGATGATAATTCTTATTACGTAAAATAACAGGTAATAGATTATTTAAACACTTTAAGTTATAGAATTCATTATTCTTTGTCTGTTTCTGAGAGTTATCTAGATAGAATAAATGAGTCATAGGCATCTCTGCTGAAATATGATTAAAAGAATCAAATATAATAGACATCTCATAAGGCTGTTCCATGATTCTTACATGAGGTTTTTCTTCTCTTAGTTCATAAGAATATAAAGTATAGAGTATATGTTCTACATTAATTCTTCCTGTATAGACATCATCTACAAGAGTCTGATCGTCTTGTACCTGTTCTGTTATTTGATAATGATGATCTAATACATGATCTGCTTCCTTAAAGAAATCCTGGATATGTTTACGACGATAGAATACAAAAGCACCTATTGTATCAATTTCATAAGCTTCTAGTATTTGTTTTGTTTCTTCCTGACTTAAACATAGATATTGTGCCATTTTATTGACTAATGCTTCACTTGTTGCAGGTCTTTGACCTTTAATAATCTTGTGCAAGGTAGAACGATCTATTCCTAAGTATTGTGCAAATTGTGTCATATTCGTTTTCTTCTTATTAATATAAAACGATAATAGTTCTGATAGAGACATAGTTATATCCTCCCTTATTCATAATTATATCATGGAACTATTTAACTAAGATATAATCAAATATTTTTTATTAACTCCTTGATATAGGCTTTATCGCTTATAACTTCAATACATTACTTATTTAACTAGTATATACTATATATAGGAGTAGATAATGTGCAAACATTTTCACAACAATTGCATACGCTCTCTTTTGGTGCTAGACTTAATATAGTTGGATAGTCAACTAAAGAGGTGAGAGAGATGGATAAGAAAGAGAACTTCATGAGTGATAATGCATTACTATATCGTGCAGCTATTAAATATTATGATAATAGATTAAAGAAATATGATATAGGTTATGGACAGGTTGTGAATCTAATGATGATTCATGAACATCCTGGTATTACTATGAAGGAATTGTCTTCTAGTGGTTCTGTAGATAAAGGTACAATCACAAAGAGTGTATCTAAATTACATGATGCGGGATATATTCGTATAGAAGAGAATAATCTAGATAAACGTTCTAAGATACTTAAAACAACACCTAAAGCGAAAGATGTGATTACAGAGATGTATCTTGCGAGAAAAGACTGGTGGTCTCATTTAACATCTGATTTGACTTTAGAAGAAGTAGACCAATTAGAAAAGACAATGCATCTTTTAGTTAAGAAAGCAATAGAAGAACCAACATACCAGAATCATTTTCGTATCTTTGGTTTTCAAAAGCTCACTCTTTTAGATTATCCAGGAAAGATGGCATGTACTCTATTTACTGGAGGATGTAATTTTAAATGTCCTTTCTGTCATAATTCTGATTTAGTCTTCTTACCAGAAAATATGGTAGAGATTGAACAGGAAGATGTTCTTGAATTCTTAGAAAAGAGAAAGAACATATTAGAGGGTGTATGTATTACAGGTGGAGAACCTTTATTACAAGCTGGTATTGTAGATTTCTTAAGAGTGATCAAGGATATGGGATACTCTATTAAGTTAGATACAAATGGATCTTTTCCTAATAAGTTAAAAGAGTTAGTAGAAGAAGGTCTTGTTGATTATGTAGCTGTAGATATCAAGAATGCGCCTAAGAAATACAATAAGACAATTGGTTTAGAAGGTTATCGTCTTGATTCTATTAAGACAACAGTCCAGTATTTATTAGAAAATCATGTGGATTATGAATTCAGAACGACAATCATTAAAGAATTTCATACAGAAAATGATATGAGACTAATTGGAGAATGGATCAAAGGTGCTAAGCGTTATTATCTTCAAAACTTTGAAGATAATGAGAATGTGATTCAAAAAGGTTTACATGCATGCTCATTAGAAACACTCCAGAATTATAAAAAGATTTTAGAAGAATATGTTGATGAATGTGAAATCAGAGGGATAGAAGAAAGGATATGATAATATGTACCAGGTCATTAAAAGAGATGGTAAGATTACAGAATTTGATTTAAAGAAGATAACCCGTGCGATTGAAAAAGCATTTATTTCATTAAAGAAAGAATATCATCCAAGTGTGATTGATATGCTTGCATTAAAGGTCACAAGTGATTTTGAAAAGAAGATCAAGGATCATAAGATTGCAGTAGAAGATATCCAGGATAGTGTAGAGGATATCTTATCACAGGCAGGTTATAGTGATGTGGCGAAGTCTTATATTCTTTATCGTAAACAGAGAGAGAAAGTAAGAAACATGAAGTCTACGATTCTTGATTATAAGGATTTAGTGAATAGTTATGTGAATGCGACTGACTGGAGAGTAAAAGAGAATTCTACTGTCACTTATTCTGTTGGTGGGTTGATTCTAAGTAACAGTGGTGCAATTACTGCAAATTATTGGTTATCTGAAATATATGATCAGGAGATTGCGGATGCACATAGAGATGGGGATTTCCATATTCATGATTTAAGTATGTTAACAGGTTATTGTGCAGGATGGTCTTTAAAACAGTTAATTCAGGAAGGTTTAGGAGGTATTCCAGGTAAGATTACATCTAAACCAGCTAAACATCTTGCATCGTTATGTAACCAGATGGTGAACTTCTTAGGTATTATGCAGAATGAATGGGCAGGTGCTCAGGCTTTCTCTTCTTTTGATACTTACTTAGCACCATTTGTAAAGGTAGATAATCTTCCTTATGATCAAGTTAAGAAATGTATTGAATCATTTATTTATGGTGTCAATACACCTTCACGCTGGGGAACACAGGCTCCTTTCTCTAATATTACTTTAGACTGGACAGTACCAAATGACTTAGCTGAACTCAATGCGATAGTTGGTGGAAAAGAAATGGACTTCCGTTATAAGGATTGTCAGAAAGAAATGGACATGATCAATAAAGCCTTTATTGAAGTCATGATTGAAGGTGATGCGAATGGTCGTGGATTCCAGTACCCTATTCCTACTTACTCTATCACAAAGGATTTTGATTGGTCTGAAACAGAAAATAATAAACTATTATTTGAAATGACTGCAAAGTTTGGTACACCATATTTCTCTAACTATATTAATTCAGATATGGAACCAAGTGATGTCAGATCAATGTGTTGTCGATTAAGACTTGACTTAAGAGAATTAAGAAGAAAAAGTGGAGGATTCTTTGGCTCAGGTGAATCAACAGGATCAGTAGGTGTCGTTACTATTAACCTTCCACGTATTGCTTATTTATCTCATAATGAGCATGAGTTCTATGAAAGATTGGATCACTTAATGGATCTTGCTGCAAGATCATTAAAGGTAAAAAGAGATGTTATTAGTAAGTTGTTAGAAGAAGGTCTCTATCCTTATACAAAACGTTATTTAGGTTCATTTAAGAATCATTTCTCTACTATTGGCTTAGTAGGTATGAATGAAGCCACACTCAATGCAAACTGGCTTAAAGAAGACTTAACACATACAGATGCACAGGAATTTGCGAAGGATGTATTAAACCATATGCGTGAAAGATTAGTCATCTATCAGGAAGAATATGGTGACTTATATAACCTAGAAGCAACACCTGCAGAATCTACATCTTATCGTCTTGCGAAACATGATAAGAAGAAATATCCAGATATCATTACTGCCACTAAAGAGGGTAATACACCTTACTATACAAACTCATCTCATTTACCAGTAGGTTATACAGATGACTTATTTACTGCCTTAGATATTCAGGATGAATTACAGACTCTTTATACATCAGGTACTGTATTCCATGCCTTCTTAGGTGAAAAACTACCAGACTGGAAAGGTGCTGCAACACTTGTAAGAAAGATTGCAGAAAACTATAAACTTCCTTATTATACAATTTCACCTACTTATTCTATTTGTGAAGATCATGGATATCTTGTAGGTGAACAACCTATATGTCCTGTATGCGGTAAACCAACAGAAGTATGGAGCCGTATTACAGGTTACTATAGACCAGTTAAGAACTGGAATGAAGGTAAAGCACAGGAATTCAAGGAACGTAAAACATATGATATGGGTCACTCAGTACTAAGTGGCAGACATATGAAGAAAATCAAAGAAGAACAGGTACAACCTGTTATACAGAATGAAAAGCTTTATTTATTCACAACAAAAACATGTCCTAACTGTCGTATTATTAAGAAGATATTAGAAGATGAACATGTAGACTATGAATTAATAGATGCAGAAGAACAAGTAGACCTCACAAAGAGATTCTCTGTTATGCAGGCCCCTACTCTTGTCGTTGCGAATGATAAGAGCTATGCAAAATATGTGAACGTGTCTAATATTAGAAAATATATAGAAGAAAGATCATAACCAAAGTGGACATCACTAAAAGTGATGCCCATTTCTTTCAAAGTAAAAAGAAGACTGTGAGATCATTTGATTTCATAGTCTTCTTTGACTTCTATTGTTTCTTCAAAATATCCATTTTTTGAATCTCTTACTTCTTCAAAAGTCTTTTGATAAATATATGCTTTGTAGCATAAGAATACTAATAATACAGCAAACGCAACTGATAAGAAATTCTTCAATAATCTTCTTACCTTTGCTTTTTCAATCAGTTTTTCCATATCTTCCTGCTCATAGTAACTAATAATAACTTCCTTGGGTGTACCAAGTCTTTCTACGACTTCATCATATGTCATATCATGAGAACCATCATCAATATTATCTATGAGTTTTCTTATATATTCTTTTTCAGATTTACCATAAGAAGCAAATAGATACTTACATTGTTTAATATACTTTTTACCGTTTTTATTGTAAGTCATGCTCTTCCTCCATAGAAATAGTATCATGAATATATTTTTTTTATTCAATATATAGGAAAACTATATAGTTGTTGACAGAGATACAGGTGCCATGATAGTATTTAAATGCAGTAAGCGTTTACATTTATGCTAAAAATGGAGTGTTAAGATATGAAAAAATTAATTGTGCTTTCTTTTTTAGTTGCTGCTTGTGCAGTATCGTTAGCTAATACTGAAGTGTCTGCTTTAGATAATACAGTTATTAATCAATATCTTCTTTTAAAAAATGAATACAATATAACTAAATCTAGATACATGCTGTCTGAAACTCATAGTAATGCAGTGAAGTTAAATAAAGCAAGAAAAGATATTGATCGTTTTAAAAATCACATTTATGAATTAAAAGGTAAATCAAGAGAGGAATTGAAAAGATATAAGTATACAAATTATCAAATTGATGCGATAAAGAATTATGATGGAACAGAGGAAATGTCTGTAAAAGCCTCTTCAAAAATCAAGTTTAGCGTTAAGAAGAATATATTAAGTTATGATGCGAAAACAGGATTGTCTACTGTAAAAGCAACAGTAAGCTTTAGCTGGAATGGAACACCTGAAGATTATGGAAATGATGCTTTTGCGATGGCATATGAAGCAGATAATAATCATATTTTTAAGGAAGTTTCATCCGTTACTTCTTCATTAAAATACAAGGAATTCAAATCCTCTAAGAGTGTAAAAACATGGACGAAGTCAGCGGTTAAGAAAGGTGATCAAGATGTTATTGGATCATACGGATGGTCATTTCCATTGAAAATAAAAGGTGATCAATACTATGCGTATTTGTATAAGGGATCTTTTTCTATGACAGGAGTAGTAAGTGGAAAACTAAAATATTTTAATGTGCGTTACCTATATAGTCATAAATCATCTATAGTACCAACAGGATTTGGAATTAGTATATCTAGAGGTATGTCTTCTGCAGGAATAGTACTCACAAAGAGATCTCGCCATACAGGGTATCCTGAAAAAAGTGGTGGCGTTGTGACTTGTTCATAATCTTAATGAATTATAAGGAGAAAATAGAATGAATACATTTAAAAAATTATTGATGATAATATTTTTATTCTTTTTAGTAACCTATGGATGTCATATACTAACTCTAATTAATTTAGAGATATTCATGTATGTATTTAATGCATGGCAGGATTTTGAATTTTATAATGTGCTTTTTAGCATATACACTGCCTGTGCTATAGTTGTAATAACTATGTATCTTCTGCATAAGAAAAAGAATTAATACACGGGGAAATACCAATCACGATTACTTCTATTATTGGTATACTTTATTTGCAATATGAGGCTGTTGAATTCAACAGTCTTTTTATTTTACAAAAACACTTGATTATACAGTTAGGATATGCTAACCTATAGATAGTTAGTAAGAACTAACTAGGAGGTCAACAATGAAAGTAGTCTATGCATCAAGAACTGGAAATGTAGAAGCATTAATTGGAAAACTAGGTATTACAGACGCATTACATATTGAAGACGGTACAGAAAAGGTTTCTGAAGACTATATCTTATTTACTTATACAGATGGTTTTGGAGATGTTCCTTATGAAGTATCAGACTTCTTAGAAAACAATCCATCTATTAAAGGTGTTATTGCTTCTGGTGATACAGGATATGGTGAAGCATATTGTTTAGCTGGTGATAAGATCAGTGAAGATTATCATGTTCCATGTCTTTATAAAGTAGAAAATGATGGTACTGATGAAGATGTAGAAGCCATCAAAGAGTTACTTTAATATGACCTTAGGATATCATCAATTTGAACATCTTCTTCTTACGCATTGCACACCTACCTTGATCAAGCGTAAGCTAGGTAGTATGTTTTATCTTGATAATAGATATTCAGATGTTCATGAACTTGTAGAATATTATGATCAGATTCTTAACCTTCAAGGATTACGAATAAATCTCTTTTATACTCATGGTCGTTATACAGTATATGTATATCTGCCTTCCTCACTCAATTACTTAATGACTAACAAAGACATTCAATCCTTTCTGAAACAATATGATTATCCTGATCATGATATTCTATCTCATCTAGAGAAACGTCTTGAGATGAGTCAATATCCACACGAAATAGGGTTATTTTTGGGTTATCCACTTGCTGATGTATGGGGGTTTATACATCATAGGAAGTGTCAATGTTGTGGCTATTGGAAGGTATATGAAAATAAACGTGAGAAAGAAAGTCTCTTTAAACAATTTGACTGTTGTAAAAAAGAATTCATACTCCTTTATGAGCAGGGCTATTCTTTGTCACAAATCCTTAATCAGGCTGATAATCAGCCTTTTTCTTTTACTTTAAATGAATTATAATATTTTCGAGGTGGTTATAAATGATGAGAGTAAATGAAACAGAAACTAAAAGGTTATTAGAAGCTGTTAAACCAGCAAAGCTTGTTGCAGCAACTAAATATATTGATGAAAAAGAAGTAGAAAAGCTAGAAGAATGTGGTGTTATGATCTATGGTGAAAATAAAGTACAGGACTTCTTAAAGAAGTATGAAGATTACCATGGAAAAGGTGTATGGCATTTTATTGGTACATTACAGACGAATAAAGTAAAGTATATTATTGATAAGGTACAGATGATTCATTCTGTCGCAAACTATAGATTAATTGATGAAATAGAGAAACAAGCAGCTAAACATGATTTAGTTATGGATATTTTATTACAGGTTAATATTGCGAAAGAAGAATCTAAACATGGCTTTAATGAAGAAGAAATGAATGAAGTTATGGACTACTTAAAAGATAAACCTCATTTAAATCCTAGAGGATTAATGATGATGGCTCCTAATATTGAAGTAGAAGAAACAAGACAATACTTTAAAGCAACAAAAGACCTATTAACTAAACTACAGGAATCTTATCCTAACTATCAATTAACTGAACTATCAATGGGTATGACACATGACTTCCCTATTGCGGTTGCAGAAGGTAGTACAATGGTAAGACTCGGTCATGCATTATTTGATGAATAATTAAAAACATCCCTAGAAACTTATGTTTCTAGGGATTTGTGCTTAGAATGGGAAATGTGGATTATTATATGACTTACAAGATTCCTGCCAGTATTCCATAGATTCCTTGATATCACGACATACATAATCATAATCTTTCTTCTCTATCTTTCCATGTTCTGCCATACACTTATAGAATTTCTTTAAACTTGCAGCAGTTGTTTTGACTGTTTAAGGAGAAGACCACATACATTTGCGGATAACCTAAAAAGTCATTAATGAATAAATCTGCATTAGATAGATGATTGTAGAATTTTTGTTTTAATCCTGCATTTTCAAGATCTTATTGGAAGAGAAGTAAGTATTCATGATTTATGTCTTCGTTTTGTTCACTAAAGTCTAGATAGTCCATAATCGTTATAAATTTGTGGCTTTCATTTGATATATACTTAGAAAAATGATATATAATCTATGTATATTAAAGTATAGAAAGTAAACAGATCATTAGTAAAAGTAACTATGATATAAACACACATACAACAAAGCAACCATCACTGTAATCAGAAAAATCCTAATAACACTGCATATATAACGAACAATAATAACCATGCAGAACAGTGCAATCCTAATAATTCAGCATATCATTCAAGCTGTGGAAAAAAGTAATGGCATGAACTAAAAGTGATAATGTACAAATAAATATTTCCATTCCTGCTGGATAGAAAACAGAACTTGAAAACCCTGCGCGTATCTATTCTGCTGTGGAAGGAGAGAGTATCATATTTCTTGACTTGATGCGTAGAGGAATCCAGGGAAAATATCAATTAGGTGAACAAGAGAGTGTGGAACAATATCATAGTGCTTCGTATTGAAAACATCTGATACAGTATCACATCATCAGGTATCTGAAATTCATATTTCTGGTATTAAAAGGTAATGTAGAGGAAATATTGAAACAGATATTACAGAAAAATCTATTACCACATTAAGGCTCTTGAAGTGAAGCCTGATCATGTGCATGTCTTTGTAGATGTACCACAAACTGCTGCTTCCTTTGATGTTGCAGGGACTTTTAAAGATATGAGTGCTATTGAACTATTCAAGGCATTTCCACAATTAATACAGTTCTATGCAGGATACTGTGTTTTATGGTCAAGAGGATATTTTGTATCTACAGTAATTAAGATAATATTAAGGAGCAGAAAAATGATGACTGATAAAGAACATAAAAAACTTCTAAAACAATTTCATAAATCTTCTGACAGGCATATCCTGGCTGTAGAAACCGATATGCCTTATTCTGATGTACTTAAAGTAGTGGCTCTTTCTGATAAGATACGCAAAGCTGGGAATGAGCTTGTTGGTCTTATGAGAAAGAATTATGATCAGCTTATGCGTACAAAGAGATACCGTAAATTACTCTTTCTTTATGGTAATTCTAAAGATAAGGCTAAACGAAAAACTTATGCTAAACAACTTAATGAAATGCAGAAAGCTTATAATATTACATGGGAATACTGCAGAACGTCCATGATTCCAATAGGCAAGAAATATGGTGTAGACGCTGTATTTGCTCTGACTAAAGCCGAAGATATATGGCGTGGTATTGAAAAATGCTTATACGGTAATGGTAATGCCATTCATTTCGCAAGATATGGAGAACTGCCTTGTATTCGTGCAAAGCAGATCAATCGTGGTATACCTATATCCGTTACAGATAATAAACTTCATTTCAAACTTGGCAGGATGGTATTTGGAATACAAATAAATGATAGATTCCAACAGGATGAAGCAGATACGGTTTTATCATATCTTGCCGAATCTGAGATTTTGGATGACAGGGCTGTTAATACTCTTATTAAAGATGGCTGTTGCATAGATACATACAGACCCTGCTATGCTACGCTTGTTCCTAAGATGATAAGAGGTAAATACAGAGTATATCTGCATCTCACTATCGAGGGTAAAGCAAAGCCAAAATATGATAGGCATGGCAGCCCAAGACATAAATATGGCAAAGGAATGATCGGTGCTGATATTGGTACACAGACTGTTGCTTATACATCTGATACGGAAGTCGGTCTAAAAAACCTTTCAGAGCGTGGCAGCAGTATTCAGACTTCTGAGAGAAAAGAACGTCTGCTTCACCGTGCTATGGACAGGTCAAGACGTGCAACTAATCCTCAGAATTATAATGATGATGGTACTGTTAAAAAAGGCCGTAAAACCTGGATTTATTCTAATCATTATAAGAAGCTGAAAACAAAGTACTCTGAACTATGTCGCATCAATGCTATAAACAGACAGCTTGCAATAAATGAAGACGCTAACCATTTAAGAAGTCTTGGAGATGTATTTATCACAGAACCTAAAAATGCAGGCAAGCTTATGAGACGAGCTAAAGAAACTACGGTCAATAGTAAAGGCAAGTTTAATAGGAAAAAGCGTTTTGGCAAATCCATAAAGAACAGATGTCCTTCTGGTTTTCAATCTGCTGTAGAACAGAAATTCAAGGTATCAGGTGGTATATATATTGAAGTATCTAATGATTATAGAGCCTCACAGTACGACCATACTATTGATGACTATATTAAAAAGAAACTATCTGACCGAATGTATAAGCTGCAAGATGGTACTGAGGTACAAAGAGACTGGTATTCATCATTCCTATTATACTGTTACGACTACAGAACTAAAAATATAGATAAAAACAAATGCATTTCTGAATT
>NZ_JACRWG010000036.1:0-26951 GCF_014306455.1 Catenibacterium faecis | reverse complement strand
GTATACCACCTCTCTTTGATTATACTATTATATCGAGATGCACACTAGAGTTTTGGGGGATTTGAGTTTGGTTATATATTTGTGTCCGCGCAACAAAGGCGCGGGGAAATGGAGAAAATTATGAAATTCGGAAAAGTATTATTCGGAGTAGGATTAGGCGTTTTAGCTGGTTTATTATTTGCACCTAAGAAAGGTAGCGAATTAAGAGAAGATATTAAAGCTAAATCAAAATCTACTTATGACTATTTAACAAGTCTTACTAGAGAAGATGTTGAAGCTAAGTTAGGAGAAACAATTGAAAATATTAAAAAGTCAGTAGATGAATTTGATCCTGATGATTTTAAAGAAACTACTAAAGAAAAAGTAGATGAAGTACAGAAAAAGTTAGAAATTCTAGCAGAAAAAGTAAAATCTAGTGAAAATTTTGAAAAGGTGAAAGGTTCAGTTGTAGAAGTAACTGGACGTGTGAATCAGAAAATCGATGAAGTGAAAACAATGATTAATGATAAGGCTGCCATGATTGATGAAGATGTGATTGATCAGCAAATTGATGATGTTGAAAAACAGCTAGATGAAATGATTGAGGAAATCAAGGACTAGTATGAAGAAGAAAGTAACAATCTATGATGTTGCAGAAGCAGCTGATGTTTCACTTGCAACAGTTTCAAGAGTAATTAATGGTTCAAATGTTGTAAAGCCTGCAACAAGAGAACGTGTACTTGAAACAATCAAACGACTCGATTTCAAGCCTAATCAGATAGCAAGAGGTCTTGCAACTAGTAAAACTACAACTATTGCAGTTGTATTCCCACAGTCACTATTTGGACATGTAAAAGATATGATTGGTGGTATTGGAGATACTGGACGTACTTTAGATTTCAATATCATTATGTATACAACTGATGAACTTGGTTTAGGTAACCCGATTGAAGAAGTAATTGAGAAAGTTATTAAATCAAGAGCTGATGGTGTTGTATTATTTAACAATAACTGTATTGATAAAGAAATTGATCTCATTAAAAAATACCGTATTCCTGCAGTTGTTGTTGGATATAAGATTTCGGATGAAGATATCTGTTCTGTATATGTTGATGCAAAGAGTATTGCATATGATATGACTAAACAATTTATTGAACAGGGTAAAAAGGATATCTGCTTTGTAAGAGCTACTCAAAACTTAGTGGATTTAAATGATTTTGCGAAGGGTATTGAAGAAGCATTTAAAGATAGTGGTGAAACACTTCCTGAAGATTATATTGTGGATGTTTCTAACCATTATGAAGAAAGCTACCCTCAATTAAAGGAATATTTTGATAATCATAAGCATGATGTTGTTTTAACAGGCTATGATAAGGAAGCAGTCGCTGTTGTCAATGCAGCAATTGATCATGGTATCAATGTACCTGAAGATATGCAGGTTGTTGGTATGATGGATACAAGTTATGCGACTATTTGTCGTCCACCTCTTACTACTATTCATGTACCTGTATATGATATGGGTGCTATCGCAATCAGACTTCTTACAAAGATCTTAAATCATGAAGAAATTGATGAAGCGGAAGTGCCAATGCATTATACATTCATCAAGCGTGATACAACTAAATAACCAAAGAAGGATGCTGAGGCATCCTTTTTAACTGGTTTAGATTGTGCTAAAATAGAATCGGTCATTATAATTACTGGGAGGATTATATATGCTTAAAAATCAATCTGATACTGCAAATATATTACGAGAAAGAAGTAAACTCAATAAGCGCTTGGCTTATGAAGGTTTACTTGTTGGTATCGTGTCAGGTGCTGTCTGTATCGTTTATCGTCTTGTTTTATCAAATGCAGAATCTATTTATTTTACTATAAGGGACTTTGTCGCACATAACGTGTCTTATTGGCCTTTGTGGATCATTGGCCTTATTGTATTAGGTCTTATTATTTCAATCTTTTTAAAGTGGGAACCTATGATCGGGGGCTCTGGTATTCCACAGCTAGAAGCAGAAGTACAGGGACGTATTGATGAATGCTGGTGGAGAGTCTTACTTGCAAAGTTCTGTGCTGGTGCACTTGCACTTGTAGGTGGCTTATCATTAGGGAGAGAAGGTCCAAGTATCCAGCTAGGTGGTATGGTTGGTAAAGCTCTTGCGAAAAAAGGAAAACGTGTAAAAACTGAAGAGCGTTATTTAATGACAGCAGGTGCCGCAGCAGGCTTATCGGCTGCCTTCAATGCACCTCTTGCAGGTATCATGTTTGCTTTAGAAGAAGTTCATAAGAACTTCTCTACAAGTGCACTTGTTTCTGTAATGATTGCATCTATTACTGCGGATTTCTTAAGTAGAAATATCTTTGGTTTATCACCTACTTTAGCTTTCTCAATCAAAGAAACATTCCCTTTAAAGAATTATATCTGGGTTATTATTCTCGGTATTGTCGCTGGTGTATTAGGTGCTTTCTATAATAAGGTTACAATGGGAACTATTAAACTTTATAAGAAAACACCATTCTTAAAGAAACATCAAAGAGTCATTATACCTTTAGTGTTATCTGGAATTCTTGGATTCTATTGTCCACTTGTCATGGGTGGAGGACATAAACTTGTAGAATATCTCAATGAGCCAAACCTTGTTTTATCTACTCTTGTCTTATTATTTATATTAAAATTACTTATTTCATGTGTTTCGTTTGGATCAGGTGCTGCTGGAGGAATTTTCTTCCCACTACTCATTCTTGGAAGTCTTATTGGTGCAAGTGTAGGTAAGGTTGCTATTATGTGTGGTGTTCCTTCCGAGTATTTTATGAACTTCATTATTATGGCAATGGCTGCTTACTTTAGTGCTATTGTAAGAGCACCGATTACTGGTATTGTGCTTATTGCGGAAATGAGTGGAACTTTAAAGATGCTCCTACCAATTGCGCTTGTTTCATTTGTTTCTTATTATGTCGCCAATCTTTTACATAGTGAACCGATTTATGAAAGTCTTTTAACGAATCTTTTAAACAATCAGCCTTATCAGTCAATGGAAGAATATGCAGATAGTAAGGAACTCATTGGCTATACAGTTGGTTTTGGTTCAAATGCCTGTGATCACTATATTAAAGATTTACAACTTCCACGTCGTAGCTTGATTGTTTCTGTTATTCGTGGTGGAGAAGAAATAATTCCAAAAGGAGATACAAAGCTCATATCAGGAGACCGTATTATTGTCTTAGTAGATGCATTCCATCTTGATGAAACGAAGCTGATGTTGGAAAGTGTCTTCACAAGCTGATATTGACAAACATCATGATTTCATGTAGACTTTTAATTGCGATGAAAAAGACAAGTAATTCATATGCGCTGGTTTAGAGAACTTATGGCTGGTGAAAATAAGAGCAGTAGTATGAATGAATACACTTTGGAGCTTCTAGATGCAAAGTCTAGACGGTGAGTACACCGTTATCAACAAGAGAGCATGTCTTTGACATGAATAAAGGTGGTAACGCGAGAATTCGTCCTTTGGATGGATTCTCTTTTATATTATAGGAGGAAATTATGACATTTTATGATGAATTAGTGTGGCGTGGCCTCATTAAAGATGTAAGTTCTGAAGACTTAAAAGACAAATTAAATGCAGGAGGAATGACATTCTATATTGGTACTGATCCAACTGGGGATTCATTACATATTGGACATTTCTCATCTTTCTTAATGTCTAAGAGATTAAAGGATGCAGGTCATCATCCAATTCTTTTAGTCGGTGGTGCAACTGGACAGATTGGGGATCCAAAGCCAACAACTGAAAGACCAATGATCACAAAAGAACAGGTACAGCATAACTTTGACTGCTTAAAGAAGCAGGCTGAAGATTTATTTGGTTTTGAAGTAGTTAATAACTTGGATTGGTCTAAGGATTTAAACTTCATTGACTGGTTAAGAGATTATGGTAAATATTTCAATATCAACTACATGTTATCTAAGGATATTATCAAGAGAAGATTGGATGAAGGGATTACTTTCACTGAATTCTCTTATATGATCATGCAGGCAATGGACTTCTATTACTTACATGAAAATAAAGGCTGTAACTTACAGGTTGCTGGTCAGGACCAGTGGGGTAATATCACTGCAGGTATTGAATTAATTAGAAAGAAGACTGGTGATGAAGCATATGGATTCACTATGCCTTTACTTACTAAGAGTGATGGTACTAAGTTTGGTAAATCAGAAGGAAATGCAATCTGGCTAGATAGAGAAAAGACTTCACCATATGAAATGTATCAGTTCTTCATCAACAGTGAAGATAGCAAGGTTATTGATTACTTAAAATACCTCACTTTCTTATCTAAAGAAGAAATTGAAGCATTAGAAGAATCAAATAAGAATGAACCACACTTAAGAAAAGCACATAAAGCACTTGCGAAAGAAGTTATTACTTTCATTCATGGTGCAGATGCTTATGAAGAAGCTGTCAGCATTTCTGAAAAGTTATTCAGCGGTGATATCAAGAGCATGACTTATGAACAGGTTAAACAGTGCTTCAATGGTGTACCAAGTATTGATGTCACTGAAGATGAACAGATCTTAAATGTATTAGTAAAAGCAGGTGCTGCTTCTAGTAATCGTGAAGCAAGACAGTTCGTAAAAGGTGGAAGTGTTCTTGTAAATGGTGAAAAGGTCACTGATGAAAAGTTTGTTGTATCAAAAGACAATGCGTTTGGTGGTAAGGTGACTGTTATTAGAAGAGGTAAGAAGAAGTACTTCGTTATTAATCATATCTAAGCAGACAATAGTCTGCTTTTTTTAGGAAGGATGTGAGTAGATGGATGGTATTATTTTAATTAATAAACCACAGGGTATGACAAGTCATGATGTCGTTAATCGTGTGAGACGTATTATGCATACTAAAAAAGTAGGACATTGTGGGACTCTTGACCCTATGGCGACTGGTGTTTTAGTTATTGGTATTAATAAAGCCACTAAAGCAATGCAGTTTTTAATGAGTGAAGAAAAAGAATATCGTGCTACACTTAAACTTGGCAGTTCGACAGATACATATGACGCTGAAGGGAAGGTTATAGAAACCAAGCCTTTTACTGGTTATGAGAATCTAGAAGAAGTATTATCATCATTTAAAGGAGATTCCATGCAGAAGCCTCCAATGTATTCAGCTATTAAAATTAATGGTAAGAAGCTCTATGAATATGCTAGAGAAGGTATAGAAGTAGAAGTACCAGAAAGACCAATCACTATTTATAAACTTGATTTAGTCGATGCACATGATGATGAAATAACTATAGATGTCAAGTGCTCTAAAGGAACATATATCCGTTCTTTATGTGTAGATATTGGAAAAGCCTTAGGTTATCCTGCCCATATGACTGCATTAGTTAGAAATCAGTCCGGTCATTTTACTATCGATCAGGCAGTAACACTTGAAGAACTTGAAGAAAATAATGGACCTGTGATGCCATTAGAAGAAGTATTTTCTTTCTATGATTCTATGGTTGTAGATGAAAGAATTGTCATGACTGGTCAGAAAATCAAGAGTGATAAAGATCATAATGTAGCTATTTATTCAAAAGAAGGTAAATTACTTGCGATATATGGACCAGATGGAAAAGGCAATTTGAAGAGCCTCAGGGGGCTTTTCTAATGAAAGTCATAAAAATGGAAGAGGTACATTTAACAGAACCTCTTTCTCTTGCAATTGGCTTTTTTGATGGTTTACATCTTGGTCATATGTCTTTGATTAATGAAGTATTGAAATATAAGGGAGAAACAAAAACAGCTGTTATGAGCTTTGATGTGCATCCTTTATGTGTTTTAAAGGGCGAAAAGAGACAATCAATTATTACTCTAGAAGAGAAAAAAGAACTTCTAGAAGAAATGGGTATTGATTACTTGCTTGTAATTCATTTTACTAAGGAAGTAGCAGCATTAAGTCCACAGGCTTTTATTGACGAATACTTAAATAAGCTTCCTTTAAAAAGACTAGTATGTGGTTATGATTTCCATTTTGGAGATCATAACAGTGGCAGCATAGAAGACTTAAAGAAACAGTCATTTGAACTTATTGTGAAAAACGCTGTTATGTATAATGAAACAGAAAAAGTATCATCTACTCTTATTAAGAAACTGATGGATCAAGGAATGATTGAAGAAGTCAATACTTTGCTTGGTCGACCTTATAAGGTAAAAGGTACTGTCATTCATGGAAAACAGAGAGGTCGTTTGATTGGTTTCCCTACATTGAATATCGATTATGGTATGAAATACTTACCTAAAAGAGGGGTATATGGCACAATTGTAGAAATCAATCATCAATATTATATAGGTATGGCAAATATTGGGATGAATCCTACATTCAATGATATCAATCGTCTTTCATTAGAAGTCAACGTATTTGATTTTGACGAAGATGTGTATGGTAAAGAAGTAGAGGTTACTTTCTGCTTATATAAGCGTGAAGAAACTGTTTTTAATGGATTAGAAGGACTAAAAACTCAATTAACAGAAGACAGAAAATATTTAAGTCAGGTCATGAAAAAGTATTTGACTTTATATAAAAATAATGTAAAATAGTCATTGCAACAATGTCTAGGATATTTGTACCTCTTACATCTAGCTTGGATATTGCGAAGAATATAATTTAGGAGGAAAACATAATGTTAACTAAAGAAGAAAAAGCTAAGATCATGGCTGAATATGGTCGCGTAGAAAAGGATACTGGTTCTCCAGAAGTTCAGATTGCATTATTAACTGCTGATATCAACAAGTTAAACGGTCACTTCAAACAGCATCCAAAGGATAATCATTCTAACAGAGGTCTTTTAAAGAAGATTGGTAAGAGAAGAGACTTATTAAAGTATCTTAAGAAAGAAGATCTTGACAGATATACAACTTTAACTGATAAGTTAGGATTAAGAAGATAAGAAACAAAAGCCCTATGGGGCTTTTTTTCATGTCTCTATCAAATAATTGTTTGTGTAATAGTTGATTTATGATATAATTTTGAAGAATATGAGGTGAATTTATGGCAAAACAAATTTTTAGTATGGATTTCTATGGTAAGAAAATCCAGGTTGAAGTCGGTGAAATGGCTAAACAGGCAAACGGCTCTTGTTTA
Organism: Catenibacterium faecis; assembly: GCF_014306455.1. NCBI lineage: Bacteria > Bacillati > Bacillota > Erysipelotrichia > Erysipelotrichales > Coprobacillaceae > Catenibacterium > Catenibacterium faecis. The sequence goes on along the minus strand of NZ_JACRWG010000036.1, from coordinate 19,854 downwards.
GTAAGATATGATGATACAGTCGTTCTTTCTACAGCATGTGCTGGGAAAGAACCAAAAGATGTAGATTTCTTCCCATTAACAGTAACTTATGAAGAAAAACTATATTCTGTAGGTAAGATTCCAGGTGGATTCTTAAAGCGTGAAGGCCGTCCTAGTGAACATGGTACATTAACTGCAAGAATGATTGACAGACCTATCCGTCCATTATTCGCAGATGGTTTCAGAAATGAAGTACAGGTTGTTAATACTGTACTATCAGTTGATCAGGAAGCAACTCCAGAAATGGCAGCAATGCTTGGTGCATCAATTGCATTATGTATTTCTGATATTCCATTCAATGGTCCAATTGCAGGTGTTAACGTAGGTTTAATTGATGGTGAGTTTACTGTCAACGCAGGACCTGAAGATATGGCTAGAAGTGAAATCAATCTTGAAGTAGCAGGTACAAAGGATGCTATTAACATGGTTGAAGCTGATGCAAAAGAAGTAGATGAAGAAACAATGTTGAACGCATTGATGTTCGGTCATGAAAAGATTAAGGAATTAATCGCTTTCCAGGAACAGATTGTAGAAGCTGTTGGTAAGGAAAAGATTGATGTTCCACTATTTGCATTAGATGAAAATATTGTGTCTAGCGTAGAAGCAATGGCTAAGGAAGAAATGATCAAAGCCATTTCTATTCCTGGTAAGCTTGAAAGATATGCTGCTATTGATGAATTAGATGCTAAGGTTGTAGAATCTTTTGAAGATAAAGAATATGCAACTGTTGAAGAACATGATAAGACAATTAAACAGGTTAAGATGGTTCTTGGTGATCTTGAAAAAGAAGAAGTAAGACGTTTGATTACTGAAGAAAAGGTAAGACCTGATGGACGTAAAGTAGATGAAGTACGTCCATTAGATGCACAAGTAGATTTATTGCCACGTGTACATGGTTCAGCTATGTTCACTCGTGGTGAAACTCAGGTATTATCTGCCTGCACACTTGGCGCATTAGGTGAAGTACAGAAGATTGATGGTCTTGGAATGGAAGACCAGAAACGTTTCATGCATCACTATAACTTCCCACCATATTGTGTAGGTGAAACAGGAAGAATGGGTTCTCCAGGTAGAAGAGAAATTGGTCATGGTGCTTTAGGTGAAAGAGCCTTAAGACAGGTTATTCCTTCTGAAGCAGAATTCCCATATACAATCAGAGTTGTTGCTGAAGTATTAGAATCTAACGGTTCTTCTTCACAGGCTTCAATTTGTGCATCAACTATGGCTTTAATGGCTGCAGGTGTTCCAATTAGTAATCCAGTGGCTGGTGTCGCTATGGGTCTAGTTAAAAAAGGCGAAAACTATACAATCTTAACTGATATCCAGGGTATGGAAGACCATCTTGGTGATATGGATTTCAAGGTTGCAGGTACAAAGAACGGTATCTGTGCATTACAGATGGATATCAAGATTGATGGTATCACTAAAGAAATCTTACAGGAAGCATTAGCTCAGGCAAAGGTTGCAAGAGGACAGATCATGGACTGCATGATGTCAGCAATCAGTGAACCTAGAGATCACTTAAGTCCATATGCTCCTAAGGTTGCTATGATGAAGATTGAACCTGAACAGATTAAAGATGTAATCGGTAAGGGTGGAGATATGATCAATAAGATTATTGCTGAAAGTGATAATGTTAAGATCGATATTGATGATGAAGGTAATGTTACTATCTATCATTACTCTCAGGAAGCGATTGATCATGCAATGGGTATGATCAAGGATTTAACTAGAAAAGTAGAAGTAGGCGAAATCTTTGATGGTAAAGCTGTAAGGGTTGAAGAAAAGTATGCATTTATTGAATTATTCCCTGGTACAAATGGATTCTTACATGTAAAAGATGTTGCTTGGGATAGAACAAATAAAGTCGGCGATGTAATCAAACTTGGCGATACAGTAAAGGTTAAAGTAACTCAGATTACTGATAAGGGTGTGAATGTTTCTAGAAAAGCATTATTACCAAAACCAGTCGTTAAACATGAAGCACCTGCTGAGGAAAAGAAATAATGAAAATTATTCTTGCTAGTACTTCTCCTAGACGAAAAGAACTGCTTGAAAGAGAAGGCATTGATTTTATTATCGATGCCTCCTCTATTACTGAATATCTTGATTCTTCTCTAGAAATAGAAGAAAGACTTAAAAAACTCGCATATGATAAAGGTGTTTCTATTCATGAGAAATATCCTGATGATGTTGTAATTAGTGCTGATACAACAATTTATCATAATGGAAAGATTATTGGTAAAGCTCACAGTGCTCATGAAGCAAGAGAAATTCTTGAATCATTAAGTAGTGATACACATAGTGTGTTTACATCAGTGGCTGTATTCTATAAAGATCAGGTTTGTACATTTGTAGATGAAACAAAAGTTACATTCAAGAATATCAATGATATGATTGATGATTATCTTTCTATTGATGAATGGAAGGGTAAAGCTGGCGCTTATGCGATTCAGGGTGTTGCAGGAAAATTCATTAAAGAAGTGCAGGGAGATATTGATAACGTCATTGGGCTCCCAGTAAAGCATGTAATAGAAGTCATTGAAACTTTGACTAAGAAGCCATTATAGGCTTCTTTTTTTGCACCTATATGTAAGCGCTTCTTATTTATATTGAAAACGCTAACAGTTTAATTTATAATAGAGAGTGGGATTTACATAAGGAGGAAATATCATGAATTCAAAAGTTAAAAAAATTGCGCTATTATCTGGCGGAGGAGATTGTCCAGGCTTAAATGCGGTAATCAGAACAATCACTAAGATTGCGATTGAAAAATATAATTGGGAAGTTATTGGCTTTGTATATGGTTATCGTGGATTATATAATAATAATTATGTAGAATTAACTGTAGACAAGGTAGAGGATATATATAAGGAAGGCGGAACTATTCTTTATAGTTCTAACAAAGATAACCTATTCGATTATCTTGTAGATGATGGAAATGGTGGAAAAGTAAGAAAAGACGTCAGTGATGTAGGTGTAGAAAATCTTAAGAAAGATGGTGTTGATGTATTAGTTGTATTAGGTGGCGATGGTACATTAACAAGTGCTAGAGATTTCAGCAGAAAAGGTGTCAATGTCATTGGTGTACCAAAGACTATGGATAATGATTTAACTTCTACAGATTTAACATATGGTTTCATCAGTGCGATGAGTGTTGGTACTGAATTCATAGATCGTCTTCAGACTACTGCAAAATCACATCATCGTGTCATCTGTTGTGAATTAATGGGTAGAGAAGCTGGATGGATTTCATTATATGCAGGTCTTGCAGGTAATGCAGGTGTTGTATTGATTCCTGAAATTCCATTTACTATTGAAAATATTGCGAAAGCAGTTAAGAAACGTGATGAAGCAGGTCTTCCATATACTGTTATTGCAGTAGCTGAAGGTGCTAAGTATGCAGATGGTACAAAGTCAATCGGTAAGATTGTAGAAGATTCACCAGACCCAATTCGTTATTCTGGACTTGCTGCAAAGGTAGCTGATGATCTAGAAAAAGTCATTCCTAATCATGAAGTACGTTCTGTCAATCCTGGTCATATTATCCGTGGTGGTGATATTGATGCATATGATAGAATTCTATCTATCAGATTTGGTAATAAGGCATGTGCTATGATTGATGAGGGCTTATTTGGAAATGTTGTATCATTAAAGGGTGGCAACATGGAATATACTTCACTTGAAGAAGTAATCGGTGATGCGAAGTTTGGTAAGCAGAAGCTTGTTGATCCAAATGGAGATCTTGTTCAGGCTGCTAAGGCTATGGGCGTATCATTTGGTGATGAATAATAAGACAAGAACCTTACATTTTGTAAGGTTTTTTAATTATGTTGACAGATAGTCTAATTTTGATAAAATGGAAACTCAAGGAGGCAAACATGATAGAAGAACTTATTGAAGAAGGCCAGTATCAAGTCGCATTAAGTCGTTTGACAGATATGGATGACGAGATGACTAGATATTATCGTCTTGTATGCTTGAATGCATTAGAAGATTATCAAAGATGTATGCAGGAAGGGGCCGTTGCGAAAATGCAGGCCAATAACACTTATTATGAAGTGACTGCTTTATATTTAAATGCTTTAAAAGAACTTGAAGAATATGAACAGGCAATTAATATTCTTATTGAAGAATTATCCATGCCTTATATCCCTCAGCAGTATGAAAACTTGTTCAATGCAGTTTATGATGAAATTATTCTTATGAAACAGGAAAAGAATTACCAGCTAGAAAACAAGAGTACCATTATGTCTGCACAGGAAATTGGTCGTCTGCTTGATAGAGATAAAGTGAATGATGATTTAATTTATATGGCACTTGATCAATTACAGCAGTTAAACATCCGTATGATCATGCCTGAAGTAGCAAGATTTTTAAAAAATCCTCATAAGTCATCTTTTGCGAAGACACTTATTATGGAAATCTTGATTGATCAACAGGTAGATGAAGAGTTCACTGTAGTGAAAGGTGATGAAACATATTACTTTAATGGCTCTTATAGTCCTTTAGTATTAGAAAGAGAATGTTATACATTGATTGGTAAATCTCTTTCAAGAGTATTAGAAGATGATAATCCTACGCTTCTCTCACAATGTCTCGATTATCTGGAATATTATCTTTATACTATTTATCCTAAGGATATTATGCCAGAAGACTGTGATCTAGTAGCAGCAACACTACACTATTACGTTGCAACATTACAGAATATGCCTGTCGATCCATCTGATATAGAAATTGACTACAATTGCGATTTATCAGATGTAGAAAAAGAAATATTAGCACTCAAACAATTAGAGTGTTAAATTGTTGCATTGCATGAATCTTTCATGTATAATAGCAATTGCAAATAGTAAAGGAGATTAAGAAATGAATACAGAAGTTAAAAAACTTGAGAAATCAATGGTTGAAATCAAAGCCGTTTTCGATACAGAAGAATGGGCAGCAGCTCAGGAAAAGGCTTTAAATAAGTTAGCTGGTTCAGTTAAGTTAGATGGTTTCAGAAAGGGACATGCTCCAAAGAATTTAATCAAAGCTAAGATTGGTGCTAAGGCATTAAGAGAACAGGCTGTTGAAGAAATCTTAAGCGAAAACTATGCTAAGATCTTCGTTGACAACAATGTAACTCCAGTTGCTCAGCCAACTGCAAACATTGTTAAATCTACTGAAACTGAATTAGAAGTAACTTTCACTTGTCCAGTTAAACCTGAATTCGAATTAGGTGAATACAAAGGATTAGAAGTTAAGAAGGCTCAGGTAAGAGTAACTAAGAAAGATGTTGAAGAAAGATTAAATGACTACCAGAAGCAGTTCGCTGAATTAGTAGTTAAAGAAGAAGGAACAGTTGAAGAAGGCGATACAGCTGTTATCGATTATGAAGGTTTCAAAGATGGTGTTGCTTTTGAAGGCGGAAAAGCAGAAAACTATTCACTTGAAATCGGTTCTCACTCATTCATCCCTGGATTTGAAGAAGGTCTAGTTGGTATGGCTGCTGGTGAAGAAAAAGAAATCAACTTAACTTTCCCTAAAGAATATCATGCAGCTGATTTAGCAGGTGCTGAAGTAGTATTCAAGGTTAAGGTTCATGAAATCAAAGCAAAGGTTTTACCTGAAATTGATGATGAATTAGCTAAGGATGTTAATATCGAAGGTGTTGAAACATTAGAACAGTTACAGGAAAAGATCAAAAATCAGATCAGAACTATGAAGAAGGCTGAAGCTGAAAACAAGTTCAATGAAGAAGTAATCAAAGCTGTTGTTGCAAACAATACAATCGATGTACCAGATGCAATGGTTGATAGCGAAGTTATGAATATTATTAACGAAATCAACCAGAACTTATCTCAGCAGGGATTAAACATTGAATTATACACTCAGATGACTGGTAAGACAATGGATGATATCAAAGCTGACGTAAGAGATCAGGCTGAAGAAAGAGTTAAGTTAAACTTAATCCTTGATGAAATCGTTAAGGCTGAAAACATTGAAGTGACTGATGCAGAAATGGAAGATGAAATGAAAGAAATCGCTACATACTACAACATGCCACTTGAAGAAGTTAAGAAGGTTCTTGGTGGTCAGGAATATGTAGTAAAGGGTGATTTAACTCACAGAAAGGCTCTTCAGTTAATTAAAGATAATGTGAAATAAGACGCCTACGCGTCTTATTTTTTCTAAGAAAGGAGAAATAGGTTATGGAAAATTTAAATGTAACAGTTGATCTTCCTGTTATTTGTACGCGTGGTATGCTTGTATTTCCAGGACATGAATTATCTTTGGATGTAGGACGTACATTTTCCTTAAATGCAATGGATTTAGCTGTAAGTCAGCACGACTCTAACATTGTATTAGTGTCACAGATCCATCCTTTAGAAGAAGAAATCAATTTTGACATGGTATATCACCATGCCACACTTTGTAAGATTACAAAACGTATTAAGAAAGATAATCATGGAACAATTAAACTTACTGTAGTAGGTGAAAAGCGTGTTGAATTAGAATCACTTTATACTGAAGGTGAATGCTATTATGCAAAGGTGCGCTATTTAGAAGATATTCATGGTGATCCTAATGAAGAAACTGCGCTAGTACGTAAGTTGACTGAACAGATGCAGTCAATGAATGGTGCGAGTCAGTTATTACCTAGAGAATTAATTTCAAATATTACTCATGGTTTATCAGCAAGTGAACTCGCTGATACTATTGGTCATTATATTAATTCTGATTTAGTGGAAAGAGAAAAGATTTTAGCTGAACCAGATATTAATAAACGTCTTTTGTTAGTTCTTGCATCTATGCAGAAGGAAAAGGCTATTAATGAAATTGAAAATTCTATCAATAATCGTGTTAAGAAGAGTATTGATGAAAACCAGAAAGAATTCTATTTAAGAGAAAAGCTTAAGGCAATTAAAGAAGAATTAGGTGATACACCTAATGGTGAGGATGAAGTTGAAAGATTCCGTTCTATGATTAAGGATAATCCTTATCCACAGAATGTAAAAGACAAGCTAACTGAAGAGTTAGCACGTTATGAAATGATGCATTCTACTTCACCAGAAGCCAATGTCGTACGTACTTATCTTGACTGGATGACTAAGCTTCCTTGGTTTGAAATGACTGAAGATAACCAGGAAATTACTAAGGTAGAAAAAATTCTTGATGAAGACCATTTTGGTTTAAAGAAACCTAAAGAAAGAATTGTAGAACAGCTTGCTGTTAAACAGATGACTCAGTCTTTAAAGGCACCTATTATCTGTTTAGTAGGTCCACCAGGTGTTGGTAAGACTTCTATTTCTAAGTCTATTGCACGTGCTTTAGATCGTAAGTTTGTTAAAATTTCTTTAGGTGGTGTGACTGATGAATCAGAAATCAGAGGTCATCGTAGAACTTATTTAGGTTCTATGCCAGGTCGTATTATTCAGGGTATGAAAAAAGCAGGTGTTATGAATCCTGTCTTCTTATTAGATGAAATTGATAAGATGGCAAGTGATTATAAGGGTGATCCTACAAGTGCTATGCTTGAAGTATTAGATCCTGAACAGAATTCTATGTTCTCAGATAACTATATTGAAGAACCATATGATTTATCACAGGTTTTATTTATTGCAACAGCAAATGATTTAGGAGGTATTCCTGAACCGTTACGTGATAGATTAGAAATCATTGAACTATCTTCATATACAGAACAAGAAAAATTAATGATTGCGAAAGATCATTTAATTAAGAAAGAACTTAAGAATCATGGTTTGACTGATGAACAGTTAACTATTACTGATGATGCGTTAATGTATATTATTAGACACTATACACGTGAAGCAGGTGTACGTCAGTTAGAAAGATTAATTGCAGCAATCTGTAGAAAATCAGTATTGAAGATTCTTAAGAAAACAACTGATCATGTTGCTGTGGAAGTAAACGACTTAGAAGAATTATTAGGTAAAGCACCTTTTGACCATACTAAGAAACAGCCTAAACCTCAGGTAGGTGTAGTCACTGGTCTAGCATGGACACAGTTTGGTGGAGATATTCTTCCAATTGAAGTCAATCACTTCAAAGGCAGTGGTAAATTCATCGTCACTGGTCAACTTGGTGATGTCATGAAAGAATCTGCTTCAATTGCGTTAGACTATCTTAAGGCACATGCTGATAAGTATAGCTTAAAGGATATTGATTTTGATAAGCAGGATATTCATATTCATGTACCTGAAGGTGCAGTAAAGAAGGATGGTCCTAGTGCTGGTGTTACTTTAACAACTGCTATCTATTCAGCTTTCACACAAAAGCCTGTACGTGATGATGTCGCAATGACAGGTGAAGTGACATTAACAGGTAATGTATTACCAATTGGTGGCTTAAAAGAAAAGTCTATTTCTGCACATCGTTCTGGTATTCATACAATTATTATTCCTAAGGATAATGCGAAAGATATTGATGATATTCCAGAATCTGTAAGAAATGATTTAACTATCATCACAGCAGATCATATTGATACTGTTTTAGAAAATGCGTTGGTAAAGTAATATGTATACAATTAAAAAAGCCGAATTCATGTTATGTGCAGCCTGGTCTAGTCAGTGGCCAGACGAATCATTACCTGAAGTAGTGATGGCTGGACGCTCAAATGTAGGTAAATCAAGTTTTATCAATACAGTAACCAATGTGCAGGGACTTGCAAAGGTCAGTTCAACTCCTGGTAAAACACGTACTCTTAATTTCTTTAATATTAATGATGAAATAAGACTTGTTGATGTGCCAGGATATGGCTATGCAAAGGTACCAAAGAAGATGTTAGAGCAGTTCTCAGAAATGATTGACAATTACTTACGTAATAGAAAGAATCTAAAAGCGATGATTCTTATTGTGGATTATCGTCATAAACCTAAAGATGATGATGTAACAATGTATGATTATGCCAAGCATTTTGGTATTCCTGTTATTGTTGTCGCAACTAAAGAAGATAAGCTAAAACGTAATGAACTTGTTAAAAATGAGAAGCTGATTAAAGAAACATTGGATTTTGATCCAAGTGACCACTTTGTCCGTTTTTCTAGCTTAAAGAAAAAAGGTGTCAGAGAAGTCTGGGATTGTATCTTAGAATTATGCGAAGAGAGATCATAATATCTCTCTTTTTTCTTTCTTCACAAACGTCTTATTTTAGTATATAATGTGTCGCAAGAAGGGAGTTTTTTGATGATTAAGATTTTATTATGCTGTGCATCAGGGATGAGTACAAGCTTACTTGTAGAAAAAATGAAAAGAGCAGCGACTAAGCAGAATGTCGAAGCTGAAATTTGGGCAGTGAATGCTGAAAATACAGATTTAAAGGATGTAGAAGCTGATATTATTTTCCTTGGACCACAGGTTCGTTATGCAAAGGAAGAAATTCAGAAAACTGTTGGTTCTATTCCAGTATATATGATTGGTATGAAGGACTATGGTATGATGAATGGTGATTCAGTTCTTGCCCAGGCTTTAGAATATCTAGGCAAATAAGTTCATTGACTTATAGTAAAGCCTTTGGTAGAATAATAACAAGCGTTGAAGAGGAGGAGTACAGTTATTCTTCTTAAAGAGACCTCTTGGCTGGTGTGAAAGAGGAGAGTGAAGACTGGAAGGTAGCCTTGGAGCATATTTGGTGAATGAAGTAGCCAGATACGTAATACTGCGTTAAAGTAAAGAGACATACAGAGTATGTGAAATAAGGTGGTACCACGATATAAGTCGTCCTTATGCACATGCTCTTTTTTATTTAAGGAGGAATTATGGAATACAGAACACCGATATTGGTTGCTTTTACTCTATTTATAATCACATTATGTTATTTCTATTATAAGAAAACAAAAGCAATCAAAGACAAACAGATGGAAGAAGCGTTACGATTTGCGGATTTCAAAGATGAAAATAAGCATTTTACATCAGAAAAATTTGATGCATGCAGTGATAAGGATTTAGTCAATTTAATTGTTGCACGTATTGGTGATTTAGAAGATGAAGATGAAAACTTCCTAGATAAATTAAATATGGAAGAAAGAACTGTCTATGGTATCAGTCAGTTAAATGAATGTGTAAGTAGTACTAAAACGATTAGATCTTTCTTTGAAACACCTGCTTATTCAGTATATGCGGATGAATTAGAAACTTATTTCAATAATGTGCGTGAACCGCAGATTGCAGAATTAGTAAAGAGTGCAAGAAGATTGAATGAAATCATGGAAAATGGTGAAGAAGATGAAGATATGGGTGATTATTCTTCTTATAATTTCTCAGACTTCACACATGAATATATTACTATGATTGCAGGTACTGATTTTATGCCAAAGTTAACTAAGTATATTAGAGAACATAAAGAATCATTTATTGAGGGGGACGAAACAAATGAAGAAAGAGTTACCGACTAAATATGACCATTTAGCTGTAGAAAAAGGTAAATATCAGCAGTGGTTAGATAAGGAATATTTTAAAGCAGGTGATTTAACAAAGAAGCCTTATAGTATTGTTATTCCACCACCAAATGTAACTGGTAAATTACATTTAGGACATGCATGGGACACTACTATGCAGGATATGATTATCCGTTATAAGAGAATGCAGGGTTATGATGCGTTATGGTTACCAGGTATGGACCATGCTGGACTTGCAACTCAGGCTAAGGTAGAAGCTAGACTTAGAGAACAGGGTATTTCTCGTTATGATTTAGGTAGAGAAAAGCTTGTTGATAAGATCTGGGAATGGAAAGAAGAATATGCAGATATCATTCGTGCACAGTGGGCTAAATTAGGTTTATCACTTGATTATTCAAAGGAAAGATTTACTTTTGATGATGGTTTATCAGATGCTGTTAGGGAAGTCTTTGTAAGATTATATGAAAAGGGATTAATCTACCAGGGTGAAAAGATCATTAACTGGGACCCAGTACAAAGAACTGCATTATCAAATATCGAAGTATATCATGAAGATATTGAAGGTCATATGTACTACTTCAATTATCATATTGTTGGTTCTGATGATATTTTAGTCATTGCCACTACACGTCCAGAAACAATGTTTGCTGACCAGGCAATTTTCGTACATCCTGATGATGAAAGATATAAGAAATATGTTGGTATGAAGGCAATCAACCCTGCCAACGGTGATGAATTACCAATTATGGCTGATAGCTATATTGATCTTGATTTTGGTACTGCTGTTATGAAATGTACACCAGCACATGACCCAAATGACTTCCAGCTAGCAAAGAAGTACAATCTTCCAATGCCTAAGTGTATGAATGAAGATGGTACTATGAATGATTTAGCTGGTAAATATAAAGGAATGGATCGTTTTGAATGCCGTGAAGCTTTATTAAAGGATTTTGAAGCAGCAGGTGTTGTAGACCATATTGAAACTATTGTCCATTCAGTAGGTCACTCAGAACGTTCTCATGCAATTGTAGAACCTTATTTATCTAAGCAGTGGTTTGTAAAGATGAAGCCATTAGCTGAAAATGCATTAAAGAATCAGGAAACTGATGATAGAGTAGATTTCGTTCCAGAAAGATTTGAAAAGACATTCTCTAACTGGATGAACAACATTGAAGACTGGTGTATTTCGCGTCAGGTATGGTGGGGACATCGTATTCCTGCATGGTACAACAATGAAACAGGTGAATTATATGTAGGTAGAGAAGCGCCTAAAGACGTAGAAAACTGGACTCAAGACGAAGACGTTCTTGATACATGGTTCTCAAGTGCTTTATGGCCATTCTCAACTATGGGCTGGCCTAATACAGAAGACCCAATGTTTAAGAGATATTTCCCAACTGATACATTAGTTACTGGTTATGATATTATCTTCTTCTGGGTAAGCCGTATGATGTTCCAGTCAATCGAATTTACTGGTAGAAGACCATTCAAGAATGTTTTAATTCATGGTTTAATCAGAGATGAACAGGGTCGTAAGATGTCGAAATCATTAGGTAATGGTGTTGACCCAATGGATGTTATTGATGAATATGGAGCTGACTCATTAAGATGGTTCTTATTAAATAACTCTTCACCAGGAGCTGATATGCGTTATGTACCAGCTAAATTAAAATCTACTTGGAACTTCATTAACAAGATCTGGAACAGTGCACGTTATGTATTAATGAACATTGATGAAGATCAAAAGTTAGAAGAATTAGATTATGCAACACTTAACTTAGCTGATAAGTGGATCTTGAATAGATTAAATGAAGTAATCAGAAGTGTTGATGAAAACATGGATAAGTTTGAATTTATCAATGTAGGAACTGAATTATATCGTTTCATCTGGGATGATTTCTGTTCTTGGTATATCGAATTATCTAAACTTCATTTAACAGGTGATGATGAAGTTGCTAAGAAATCTGCATTAAACACACTTGTTTATGTATTAAATACTATTGTTAGATTATTACATCCAATCATGCCATTCGTTACTGAAGAAATCTATCAGGCTATTCCACATAATGAAGAATCTATCGTTATTTCTAAATGGCCAGAAGTAAATCCAGAATATGATAATGACACAATCAATGATCAGTTTGCTTATTTAATTGATATTATCAAGGGCGTAAGAGAAATCAGACATACTTATGTTATCAAGAATAGTATTGAAGTTGATTATACAATCACTACTAAACAGGATGATCTTGAAGCATTATTAAAGGAAATTGCACCTTATGTCAGCAAACTGGTTAACGCAACTTGTGTAGGATATAATGTTCCAACAAGTAAGAATAATGCGACTGAAGTAATCAAGGGTGGTAATACACTTAATATTGATTTAGGTCAGTATATTGATATGGAAGCTGAAAAGGCAAAGGTTGAAAAAGAAATCAAGAAGCTTGAAGGTGAAATCAAGCGTGGTGAAGGTATGTTATCTAACCCTAATTTCACATCTAAAGCGCCAGCTGCAAAAGTAGAAGCAGAAAAAGCTAAATTAGAAGATTATCGTTCTAAATATGCTGCAGCAAAAGAAAAACTTGCTAAGATGAACTAATCAAAAATCCCCATTTTGGGGATTTTTTTTAAGTAATTTCATTTTTTTAGACGTATAGATATAGTAGAGGGGGCAGAAAGGAGTAAAGATGTACGAACTATCTACGAAAAGACAACAGCAGATTAATGGTGGAAGTGTTATGTATCGTATTATATATGCACTTCTAGGTATTGCTGGCATGAAATTGTTGAGAGCATCTTTGAGTCATCTAAGAGGTGGAAGAGTAATAAGGATGAAATAGTTCATTTGTCTCATTTACAATATTTTAGAAAGGAGTAAATATGTACGAATTATCCGTTAGTAGCCAGGAACAGATCTGTGGTGGTAGTGCATTGACATATATTATTTATGCATTACTAGGAGTTGCTGGATTAAAACTACTTAGATCTGCTAAGGGTCGTCTCAGATTAGGTCGTCTTATCACATTAGAATGGGGAAAATAAGAAGAGAAGGGTGCGAAACGCACCCTTATTTATAAGGAAGTGAAGGAAAATGGAAACAGTTGATAGAGAAGTAAGAATTGAGATAGATATAGTTGAATGTATATTTACGATAAATGGATTAAGCATACAAAGAGTGGATGTATTAGAAAATATTGAGAAATTAGAGAAACAATTATTCAGACAAAAGAGACGATTATCAAGAAAAGAACAAAATTCTAATAATAGTAAAGAAACTTTAGAGAAGATACAGAAAATAGAGAATAAATTGGATAATGTCTATAATGATTATATGAATAAATGCATTAGTGTAGTGATAAAAAGTAATCCGACTTGTGTCGTGATTGTTGAGAATAATCAAAAGTTTTTACAAAAATATTATGAGTTTGTAATAAGAATGAAAGTAAGATGTAAAATGCATGGAATTGAATTCAAGGTGTTAAATACATATACTTAAAAGGCAAATATGAGGTGAAATTAATGATCAAGGGACTTGAACAGTCTTCTCAACCAAGAGAAAAAGCACTCTTAAACGGTATAGAATCATTGACGGATGAAGAACTACTTGCATTATTATTAAGAACAGGTAATAAGGAGCAGTCAGTTTTAGATTTATCTTCTACAATATTAAGAGAAATACAGGGAATGAGTGGATTTCATTCTATTACTTTTGCAAAGCTATTATCTTTTAAGGGAATCAATAAAGCCAAAGCGATAGGGATTATGGCTGCTTTAGAATTTTCTAAGAGAATTAATATGCATACAGATATGAATGAGATATATGATAATCCAGCTAAAGTTTTCTATCATTTAGAAAACAAGATGTCCCATTTATCGCAGGAACATTTTTTGATTATGATTTTAGACAATCATAATCGTTTGATTGCGGAAAAGACATTATTTGTGGGAAGTGTCAATATGTCCATTGTTTCTGCAAGAGAAATATTCAGAGAAGCACTTGCTTTTAATGGGGTTAGTATCATTTGTGTACATAATCATCCTTCAGGGGATGCGCATCCTTCTAGTGAAGATATTAATATGACACAAAAACTTATAGAACTAGGAAAAATGATGAATGTAGATATAGTGGATCATATCATTATTGGAAGAAATCAATATTATAGTTTTAAAGCAGAGAGGGTCTGTTCTTCAATCTGATAACTGTTTTTCCTTATGATTGCATTTTTCAAAAAGAGATATTATAATGTATTCACCGAGGTGATGTCATTGTATAAAAAGAAGAAAAACAAGCATACAAGAAGAATGATCGTAATCACTGTTGTGTTGATTGTGACATCTGTATATGCTCTTGTATCAGGTATTACAGAACTGCCATTTTCAAGCGTATTTCAGGATACAATCGCAAATGCTGAATATTATGTTATCAAGGCACCAGTGAATTATGTAAAAAATGTATTTACTGAGTATCATGATCTTAAGCTTGTTTATCGTGAGAATAAGAAATTGAAGCGTTCACTTGATAATTATGCGAGTGAGCTTGCAATGAATGAAGTATTATCAAATGAATTGTCAGAAATGAAGAAGATTACAAACATTGAATCTTTACCTACTGACTATAAAGTTAAATATACAACTATTATTGAAAGAGATGCTGAATCTTGGAGTAATCAGGTGAAGATTAATATGGGAAGTAATTCTCAGATTCAAAAAGGTATGGCTGTTATTACTTCTAAAGGAATGATTGGAACTGTTACTAAAGTAGGTACTATTTCTTCTACTGTGACATTACTTTGTTCAGAAAATAATAGTGTTCAGCTTCCTGTTATGATTGTAGATGGAGAAAATACATATTATGGTTTAGTTAATAGCTATAATGTAAAGTCAGGTACATATAAGGTTTCTCTCTTGTCAACAGTGGATAAAATCAAAAAAGATTTAAATGTAACTACGAGTGGTTTAGGGGGAAAAGGAAAGTCTCCTAAAGGAATACTGGTAGGTAAGGTTGTAGGATTTAATGAGGGTACTGATGCATCAGGCAAATATGTTACTGTAAAACCTTCGGTTAATTTTGATTCATTGAACTATGTAGCAGTTGTACAGAGGGTAAACTAATATGAAGAATAATCAGATTTTGAAGAATTTCCTGATTATGTTTATCTGTTTTTTGATTGATAGTGTAATCAATTTCTTTATTCCTACTAATATCAATCGTTCAGGCCTTACATTTGTTCCATGTATTGGATTACTTATGTTTTCTTTATTAACTATCACAGTTCATGACAAATCCGAAAGATTTTTCTTTAGTGCAGCATGTGGTCTATATTATACTGTTTGTTATTCTAATTCCTTAATGGTCTATATTCTGATCTATTGTGCTATTACATTTGTGAGAACATACATTTATAGAAACGATAACATGACTTGCTTAGAATTCATTGTTTATGCGATTCTTATTGTTACGTTTAAGGAATTCGTTGTTTACTGGCTGATGCTTATTTCACGTTTTACTTATATTGGAGTTATTCAATTTATTACAATGAGATATCTTCCAACATTAGTGATGAATGTAGCATTTGCGCCAATCGTATATCTAGTCTATAAACAATTTGATATTTATATTGAACCAAATGATTTTGATATGAAAGATATTTAAGAGAAGGAGAGATTTTCTTCTCTTTTTTATTGTATTTTATTTAATTTTATGTTATTATGTCATGGTGTTTGAAATACACACACTATGGATTCATAGTTCGAGTGCCTTATTGGTGAGCTATGTTAGAAATAGTGGAGGAAAAAACAAAAAGGAGGAAATTACACATGTCAGTAATTTCAATGAAAAAATTATTAGAAGTTGGTGTTCACTTCGGACATCAGACAAAGAGATGGAATCCAAAAATGGCTCCATACATCTTTACATCAAGAAATGGAATCTATATCATTGACTTAAAGAAGTCTTCAGACAAATTAGATGAAGCTTACCAGGCAATGAAAGAAATCGCTGAAAAGGGCGGTAAGGTTTTATTTGTTGGTACTAAGAAACAGGCTCAGGAAGCTGTTCAGACAGAAGCTGAAAGATCTGGTTCTTATTTCGTAAACTCTAGATGGTTAGGTGGAACTTTAACAAACTTCAAGACTATCCAGAAGAGAATCAAGAGACTTATCGAACTTGAAAAGATGGAAGAAGACGGAAGCTTAGAACAGTACACTAAGAAGGAAGCAGTTCTTCTTATGAAGGAAAAGGCTAAGTTAGAAAGAAACCTTGGCGGTATCAAAGAAATGAAGAAGTTACCAAATGCTTTATTCGTTGTTGATCCAAAGGTTGAACACAATGCTGTTGCTGAAGCTAAGATTTTAGGTATCCCAGTATTCGGTATCGTTGATACTAACTGTGATCCTGATGAAGTAGATCATGTTATCCCTGCAAACGATGATGCAATCAGAGCTGTTAAATTAATCGTTGCTGCTATGGCTGATGCTATCTGCGAAGCTAAGGGTGAACCTACTACTGTAGCATTCGTTAAAGACGAAGAAGAAAAAGAAGTTACAATGAACGATGCTGTTGCAAGCGTTGAAGAAAATAAAAACAACAGAGGACCAAGATATAAGAACGGTCCTAGAAGAAATAAAGCTCCAAGAACTGACAAGACTGAAGCATAATCAAAAGGAGAAAGCATTATGCTTTCTCCTTTTTAATAAAATTTACGGAGGAAAAACAAATGGCAATTAGTGCAAAATTAGTAAAAGAATTACGTGAAAAAACTGGTGCAGGTATGATGGACTGCAAAAAGGCTTTAGATGCAACTAACGGTAACATCGAAGAAGCTTTTGACTGGTTAAGAGAAAAAGGTATCGCAAAGGCAGCTAAGAAGGCTGACAGAATTGCAGCTGAAGGTTTATCTGCATTTGTAATTGATGGTAATAAGGCAGCTTTAGTAGAAGTTAACTCAGAAACTGACTTCGTAGCTAAGAATGCTGAATTCCAGGAATTAGTAAACAATGTTGCAAAGACTATCGTTGCAAATGAACCAGCTGATTTAGATGCAGCTTTAAAGATTGAATTAGATGGTAAAGACCTTGCTACTGCAATCGCAGAAAAATCAGGTAAGATTGGTGAAAAATTATCTTTAAGAAGATTTGTTGTTATGACTAAGGCTGATAACGAAGTATTCGGTGCTTACTCTCATATGGGTGGTAAGATTACTGCTTTAGTTAAGATCGCTGATAGTGATGAAGAAAAGGCTAGAGATGTTGCTATGCATGTAGCTGCAAGTGCTCCTCAGTTCATCGATAGATCAGCTATCCCTGCAGAACATATTGCTAAGGAAACTGAAGTATTAAAGAAACAGGCTTTAGAAGAAAATGCTAAGTCAGCTAAACCAAAACCAGAAAACATCGTAGAAAAGATGATTGCTGGACGTTTAAATAAAGAATTAAAAGCTATCTGCTTAGTTGACCAGGAATTCGTTAAGAACCCTGATTTAACAGTTGCTCAGTTCTTAGGAAACGGTAAAATTGTTGAAATGGCTAGATTCATGGTTGGTGAAGGTATGGAACACAAAGAAGAAGACTTCGCTGCTGAAGTAGCTGCTCAGATGGCTGCTGCTAAAAAATAATTATGATTCTTAGAAGAAGTACGAATAGTACTTCTTTTTTTACTATTTTCTTATAATAATAAATCCATTGCACAATAATCAATTACGTGTTATTATCTGAATTGTATTTTTTGTATACAAATGAGGAGGAAATATGAGTAAAGATCAAACTAGTATGTCAGAAGAACTTTTCAAATTAGACGGAAAGCCTTCTACATCACAAGCTTTACCTTTAGCACTTCAGCACGTTGTGGCCATGGTTGTCGGATGTGTTGCACCTGCTATTATTATTTCAGGAGTTGCAGGACTTTCAGCAAGCGATTCAGTTATTCTGATTCAGGCTGCACTTACAATGTCTGCTATCTCTACATTATTTCAGGTTTTTCCGTTATTAAGAGGGAAAAAACTTGCAATTGGGGCAGGATTACCTGTTATCATGGGTATTAGTTTTGCCTATTTACCTACTATGCAGGCAATTGCTGGTGAATTTGATATTGCAACTATTTTAGGTGCACAGATTGCTGGTGGTATTGTTGCTGTTATTGTAGGACTATTTGTAAAGAAGATTAGAAAATTCTTTCCACCACTTATTACTGGTACAGTAGTATTCTCAATCGGTTTATCATTGTATCCTACAGCTATTAATTATATGGCTGGTGGTGCAGCTTCTAAAAATTATGGTTCTTGGCAGAACTGGCTTATTGCTTTTATTACATTAGCTGTTGTTACTTTCTTGAATCATTATGGTAAAGGAATTTTAAAACTAGCTTCTATTTTAATTGGTATTATTGTTGGTTATATTATTGCTCTCTGCTTTGGTATGATCAATTTCTCAGCTGTCGTAAATGCATCATGGTTTGCTTTGCCACAGTTCATGCATTTTGGTGTGAAGTTTAATCCAGCAGCATGTGTGGCAATTGCGGTATTATTCGCAATTAACTCTATTCAGGCAATTGGTGATTTCTCAGCTACTACTACAGGTGGGATGGATCGTATGCCTACTGATGAAGAACTAAATGGTGGTATTGTTGCTTATGGTTTAACTAATATCTTCTGTGCATTCTTTGGTGGTTTACCAACTGCAACTTATAGTCAGAATGTTGGTATTGTTGGTTCAACAAAAGTTGTATCTAAAAAGGTATTTGGAATTGCAGCTAGTATTATTTTAGTTGCAGGTCTTATTCCTAAGTTTTCATCACTTTTAACTACAATTCCTTATTGTGTTCTTGGTGGTGCTACAGTTTCTGTATTTGCATCTATTGCGATGACAGGTATTAAATTAATTGCATCTCATCCAATGGATTTCAGAAATACTACAGTTGTTGGTTTAGCTGTTGCACTTGGTATGGGTGTTACTCAGGCAAATGCAGCACTTGCATCATTCCCATCTTGGGTGACAACTATCTTTGGTAAGTCTCCAGTAGTCCTTGCTACTATTACAGCTATTGTTTTAAACTTAATCTTACCAAAAAATACTAATTCATAGTATAAATGCTTCCTGATTATTTAATCAGGAAGTTTTTGTTTGTGGAGTAAGTTTTGTGGTATCAGTTCGTTGTGTCAACCGAAATTGATAATGTCCCAAAAATAATCAAACATTAGCACCACAACGGTGCTTTTGTTTTGCAGCATAATTCGCAAAGCTGTTTTTTCTCCAAGGATGATCCATTGGAGGAATATACTTTTTCTTTTCTTTCTTAGGTACCTCCTGAGGAGTATCAAATTCCTTTGATACTAGTTCATGTTCAGCTACTTCTTCCATCAGATAAAGATTATCAGCAATATTTGCCAGAAGCTGTCCATCAAATGTCTCTATGACCATG
>NZ_JACRWG010000035.1:0-27915 GCF_014306455.1 Catenibacterium faecis | reverse complement strand
TCATCCTGAGCCAGGATCAAACTCTCCACTGAATATGTGAAGAGCTGATGTTCAGCTCATCAATTAAATGTTTTCAAATAAATCTGACGTGTATCTGTTCAGTTTTCAATGTTCTGTCTGCGCTCCTCACCGGAGTGCTCACTTATACTACCATCATTCATTTCCTTTGTAAAGACTTTTTTTGATTTTTATTCATTTTTTGTGAAAAAATGTAAAAAAGGGCTTATACGCCCTTCTATTTGCCTATAATCGCATTATTTTCGAGGCATGATGTCATCGCTGTCTAATACAATAGTAACTGGACCATCATTAATTAATGCACATTTCATATCAGCTCCAAAAATTCCTGTTTCTACATGAATGCCTTGGTTTCTTAAACTTTCATTAAAGTAATCATAAAGCGGTGAAGAGATATCAGGCTTAGCTGCATCAATAAAGCTTGGTCTTCTTCCTTTACGACAGTCTGCATATAAAGTGAATTGAGAAATAGAAAGAATAGATCCTTCTACATCTATGAGTGAACGATTCATTTTTTGGTTTTCATCTTCAAAGACTCTTAAGTGGATAACCTTTTCCACAAGACGATCTATAATTTCATGAGTATCATCATTATTAAAACCTACAAGAATCATATAACCCTTATTAATGGCACCATGTACTTCTCCATCAATTGTCACACTTGCTTCTTTTACTCTTTGTAAAACAATTCTCATATTACTCTCTCCTTATAAAATCATGTTATAATTATACATGATTCTAAAACGAAAGGAAATAAACTATGATTCATAAGACACTTGCAGATTCCATGCGCCCTATTGGACTTGATGATGTAATTGGGCAAAAGCACCTTGTAGGAGATAATAAATTATTAAGACAATTTGTAAAGAAGGATCATCCAATGTCCATTATTTTATATGGACCACCTGGATGCGGAAAAACAACTATGGCTAAGGCCCTCGCTCATGATTTAAATATACCATATCGTATATTCAATGCCTCTACTGGTAATAAGAAAGAGATGGACCAGATTATCACTGAAGCGAAACTTTCAGAAGGTTTGTTTGTGATTGTAGATGAGGTGCATCGTTTAAATAAAGATAAGCAAGATCATTTACTGCCTTATATCGAGAGTGGATTGTTGATTATCGCAGGCTGCACAACTGCCAATCCATATCATTCTATCAATCCTGCAATTCGCTCGAGATGTCATTTGTGTGAAGTAAAGCCCTTGAATCATGAAGAGATTGTGGAAGCTTGTCAAAGAGCTGCAGTCAGTGAGAGAGGACTTAATCATCAATATGAAATAGATCAAGAAGTATATGATTATATTGCAAGAATGAGCAGTGGTGATGTGCGTTATGCTTATAATTGTTTGGAACTTGCAACTATTTATGCGTCAGATACACATATCACATTAGAAATCATCCAGGAAGCTGTTCCACGCGCCAATATGCAATTTGATAAAGATGAAGATCAATACTATGATACTTTAAGTGGTTTGCAGAAATCTATTAGAGGATCTGACCCAAATGGTGCTCTTTATTATTTTGCAAAACTTATAGATGCAGGAGATATAGAGTCACTAGAACGAAGACTGATTACAACTGCTTATGAAGATATAGGACTAGCCAATCCTAATGCGTGTATGCGTACTGTTTTAGCCTTCCAGGCAGCTAAGACAATTGGTTTTCCTGAAGCAAGAATTCCTCTAGCAAGCTGCATTATAGAATTGGCTTTATCACCTAAATCAAAATCGAGTGAAAATGCGATAGATGCAGCACTTGCGTCTTACCACAACGAACCACATAAAGCACCACAATATATACGTTTAACTCCTGTTGGTATAGATGAGGAAGATCGTTACGATTATAATAGACCTGATTTATGGGAATATCTTCAATATCTTCCTGATGAAATTAAAGATGCTCAGTTCTATGTACCTTGGCTGACAAGCCGTTATGAAAAATCATTAACTGAAAACTATCAAAGAATTCTTAAACACGGAAGAACCACAAATATCAGAAAACTCAAAAAAGATAAGCCTCGTTAAAGAGACTTATCTTTTTTCATACCATTCTTCGATATCTTTTAATACTTGGTGAATTGTAGAATCAAAATCTTCTAGATTGACATCGTACCAATGTACATCAAATTGGTTATTAAACCATGTATATTGTCTTTTCGCGTAGTTACGTGAATGTTTCTTGATTTCTTCTATGACCTGTTCTTTTGTTTTTGAACCTTCAAAGTAATCAAACCATTCCTTATAACCAATAGCCTTCATAGACTGCGCATTACGTGATAAACCTGAATCATAGATTTTCTTGACTTCTTCTTCTAATCCCTGTTCAATCATTAAATCAACACGTTTATTAATACGCTCATAAAGAATAGGACGTGGAAGTGTGAGTCCTACGAAATAAATGTCATATACAGGCTTATGTTCCTGCGCTTCTAGAATATCACTTTTTCTTTTTCCTGATTCTTCATAAATTTCAATGGCACGTAATACTCTTTGACGATTATTAGGATGTAGATCTAATGCTGATTGAGGGTCAAAAGATGCCAAATACTGATGTAGTTCTTCATTTGTATAATGGGCATACTTCGCTTTTATTTCATCATGCTTAGATTCTGTTTCTTCAAAAGTATAATCATAAAGAGCACCCTTGATATAAAGACCTGTACCTCCTACCACAATAGGCATATCGATTGTATCGATATAATGACGAACTTCTTTTTGAAATTCACTGACAGAAAATGTTTCATCAGGATTTTTGATATCAATCATATGATGAATAATACCCTGCATTTCTTCTTCTGTTACTTTGGCAGTTCCAATATCCATCGTACGATAGATCTGCATAGAATCACCACTAATGACTTCACCATGAAGTGCTTCTGCTAAAGAAACACCCATACGTGTTTTACCTACAGCTGTAGGTCCACATACCGCAATTACTTTTTTCATACTACAACCCTCTTAAATAACTTTTCTAATTCATAATCACTATAGAATATGATGGTTGGTCTACCATGTGGACAGACATAAGGATTATCACAGCGCATAAGATTATCTATAATTGTCTGCATATCCTGTGTTGTGAGATATGTATTTCCTTTGACACTTGCTTTACATGCAAGTGTTGCAATAGCATGTTCCTGCATAGCAACAATATCCACACTTTGATTGTTTAAAACTTCTTGAATCATTTCATCAATAAAGATCTTCTCATCGATATTTTTCATCCATAAAGGTAAACCACGTACAATGTATGAATGTCGGCCAAATGATTCAAGATGGATTCCAACTTCTTCCAATAACCCTTTATGTTCATCAATAACAAGACATTCGCTCTCAGGATATTCAAATGTAAGAGGAACAATCATTGGCTGAATAGATAAATCAGGATGAGAGAACTTATTGAGGAAATATTCATAATTGATACGTTCCTGTGCTGCATGCTGATCAATGATATAAAATCCTCTTTCATTTTCTCCTAAAATATAAGTACCTCTTGTTTGGCCAATAACCTTAATTTTTTCTTTAATTGGTTTAAGTGGCTCTTCTTTTGGAGATTCTTTGATTTCTACTTTTTCGGGTTCATAAACAGGCATTTCTTCATGAACAGTTTCAATAACTGGTTCTTCTTTGACTTCTTCAAAAACCTCATCAAGAGGAATAGTCATCTGTGCAAGACTTGGTTTGAAGGATGCTTTTTCTGTTTCTCTAGTAGATGGTTTATAAGTGAGATTCTTTTTGGATAAAGCCTCTTCCAAACCCTTAAGTAGTAATTCCTTTAATTCTGTTTCTTTAGAGAAACGTACTTCTAGTTTTGCTGGATGAACATTTACATCTACAAGATATGGATCCACATCAATCTCTAACACTGCAATTGGATAACGTTTATCAGCTAAATAACGACGATAAACCTCATTGATTGTATTAATTGTTTTCATATTCTTGACATAACGATGATTCACTAGAGTAACAATATGATTCTTTGAAGAACGAGATGTATCAATTTTAGATATATAACCAGCCACATGAAACTCTTCATTGCCAAAATCAACATGAATCATATTTTTTGCAACAGGAATGCCATAAATTTCACTAATAACTTCTAATAAATTATTTCTTCCATTTGTTTTGAATATTGTTTTATGGTCATGAATAAGTGTAAAAGATATTTCTGGATGAGCGAGGGCTAGACGCTCTACATAAGAATAAATAGCTGCGAATTCCGCATTAATAGACTTCATATATTTAAGTCTAGCAGGTACATTCTGGAAGATACGTTCTACCGTGATCTTCGTACCGCGATTCATTGCCACACTACCTACATTTTTTCTTTTTCCAAATTCATATTCTACTTTTGTATTTTCTTCGCCATTGTTTGTTTCAAGAGTAAAGACACTAATAGAAGCAATAGAAGGAATAGCTTCTCCTCTAAAGCC
The DNA here is from genome assembly GCF_014306455.1 of Catenibacterium faecis. Taxonomy (NCBI): domain Bacteria; kingdom Bacillati; phylum Bacillota; class Erysipelotrichia; order Erysipelotrichales; family Coprobacillaceae; genus Catenibacterium; species Catenibacterium faecis. Next base: position 23,457 of record NZ_JACRWG010000035.1, on the reverse strand, counting down.
TAATGTAGTGATATTGAATAAATCATTTTCATCTACAATCTTACTTGTTGCATGACGACTAAAGCATAAAAGAGCATCTGCACGATTCATTCCTATACCATCATCAATCACACACATCTTGCTTGTACCACCCTGTTCTACTAGAATAGTGATACTTTTAGCCTTAGCATCTATACTATTTTCTGTCAACTCTTTAATAACACTTGCAGGACGTTCAACAACTTCGCCTGCTGCAATCTTATTGGCTAGATTTTCACTTAATTGTCTAATATGTCCCATAGTTTCTCCTACAACATTTTCTTTAATTCAATTAATGTACTTAATGCATCAAGTGGTGAGAGACTCATCGGATCAATGCCTTTGAGTGTTTCTTCTACAGCACTTGTTTTTATAACTGGTGTCACTTCAATATTTTGTAATTTCTCTTCAATATTATTGTCTTCTAACGATTTCAATATGGCATCTGCACGTACAATAACTTCATCAGGTAATTTTGCGAGTTTAGCAACATTGATACCATATGACTGACCAGAGGGGCCATCTTCAATATGATATAGGAAATGAATAGAATCACTAGAGACATCAGCACCTGCATGAACATTCTTAATAGAAGTGCCTTCCATACGTGTTAATTCATGATAATGTGTTGAAAAGAAAGTCAATGAATGGTTGTGGCTTGCAATATATTCTAAAATGCCCTGAGCTAAAGCCATACCATCAAATGTCGCTGTTCCTCTACCTATTTCATCAAATATAATAAGTGAGTTTTCAGTCGCATATTTCAAGGCATTATTAGCCTCCAGCATTTCTACCATGAATGTAGACTGACCACTAATTAAATCATCACTCGCACCAATACGAGTAAAGATTGCATCAAAGACTGGAAGAGTTGCACTTTTTGCAGGGACAAAGCATCCAATTTGTGCCATGATCATAATTAAAGCCATCTGTCGCATATAAGTTGATTTACCACCCATATTTGGTCCTGTAATCAACATAATTCTTGCATCCTGTCCTAAAGATATATCATTTTTTACATAACTTTCTTCAGGAATGACTTTTTCTACTACAGGATGTCTTCCTTCTTCTATTTGAATAATATGATCATCATTAAATGTTGGACGTACATAACGATTATAGCTTGATACATCAGCAAATGTACTAAATACATCTATCCTAGCTACAATCTTTGCAACATCCTGTATTTCATGTACATAACCCTTAATATATTGTCTTACCTGAGTAAATATTTCATATTCTAATGCAGCGATTCTATCCTGTGCTGAAAGAATCTTATTTTCCATATCTTTAAGTTCTGGAGTGACAAATCTTTCTGCATTGGATAAACTCTGTTTTCTTGTATAGTTGAATTCATCCTTTACTAAAGGTAAATAGCTTTTAGTGACTTCAATATAATAGCCAAAGACACGGTTATAACCAATCTTAAGACCTTTGATTCCTGTACGTTCTTTTTCATTTTCCTCAAAAGTCATTAACCATTTCTTACCGTTCTTACGAATATCACGTAATTCATCCAACTCTTTATTGTATCCATCCTTGATAATATTTCCTTCTTTAATAACTAAAGGTGGATCATCTACAATTGCTTCATCAATTGTATTAATAATACAAGACAAATCAACAAGCTGCATAGCTTGTTCATTCAATTTAGGATGATCAAGACTGAGTAGTTCTTGTTTTAATTCAGGAATTTTCTTTAAAGAAGAACAGATCCACTTTAAATCTCTCGCATTCACATTTCCAAAAGCCACTCTAGAAGCCAGTTTTTCAATATCATAAATATCATTGATCATATGAGTCACTGTATCTCTATCTAGAGGGTTATCCATGAATACTTCTACAAGATCAAGTCTTTCTTCTATCTTCTCTTTAGAAATAAGAGGCTGATCAATCCATTGTTTTAATAAACGACCACCCATTGCACTATGTGTATGATCTAATAGCCATAATAGTGTGCCATATTTCTCATTATTCGCATTTTTAGTAAGTTCAAGTGCCTTCTTTGTGACACTTTCCATATAAACATAATCTTCCTGTTTAACTTCTACAATTGTCTGGATATATTCTAATTCTCTCTTTTGAGTATCAATTAAATAATTCAATAAATTAGCACAGACCTTGATTTGTTTTAAATCATTGATATTATCAAAGATTTTCTTGTAGTTATCTTTAATTGTTTCATTCTTAAAAGGAGACATCATCACTCCATCAATATGAATAGAATCATCTTCTACAACGATTTCTTTAATACCTAATGATTCAATCTTATTACGTAATAGATGTTCCTTCTTTTCTAGGTTTAAGCAATAAAATTCCCCTGTAGATAAATCAGCATAAGCAAGTGTATAAGAGAAATCAAATACACCTAAAGCCCCAATAAAGTTATTCACCTTCTCATTTAACTTAAAGTCCATTAAAGTACCAGGTGTAACAATCTGAACAACACCTCTTTCTACAAGACCCTTGGCTTTAGGATCAGATAGCTGTTCTACAATAACAACCTTATGTCCTTGTTTGACCAATTCTTCTACATAACCACTTGCAGCATGAAATGGTACACCACACATTGGTACGCGTTCTTTAACACCTGCATTTTTACCTGTTAACGCAAGATTTAATGCTTTTGAGGCAATAGCTGCATCATCAAAAAACATTTCATAGAAATCACCAATACGATACATCACAATAGCATCTTGATGATCTTTTTTTAATTCTAAATATTTCTCCATCATGGGAGAGTACTTTTCTTTTTTCAAAATGATACTCACTCCTAACTCCCTCATTATAGCATATTTTTAGTCAATCATAAGATGTAATGCTAAGAGAGCACTCTTTTCTAATTCATCTATTGTTGTATATTCACTTACACTATGACAGTCATTCATAGCACAAGCCACAACTATTCCTCTAATGCCTTCTTTCACATATCTATTATTATCAGATCCACCATGAGTAGAAATAAGACGAGGTGTTAATTGAAGATTATGGCATGCATTTTTAAAACGTTCAACAACTTCTTCATCTTCATTGATCTTATAAGCTTCAATGTGTATATAATCATCATACTCTATAGATGCATGTTCTTTAATGGCTTCTTCTTCAAAAACAGTATGAATATGTTTACTCCATTTTAATGCATCCTGATGATCAAAACTTCTTATTTCTCCAGTAATAGTGACTTCTCTAGGAACAATATTTCTTCCTTCTCCACCCTGAATTGTACCAAAGTTCACTGTAGTCTTATCATTGACATGACCATTAGGAATTCGATTTATAGCACTTGTTGCAATCTTTAAAGCATGAATACCATCTTCAGGATTAAAACCTGCATGAGCACTTTTACCATTTACATTAATCTTAAATGAAATAATAGAAGGTGCTTCTAAGGCTGCGAGACCTACTTGTCCTGCTAAATCAAATGTATAACCAATACGTGACTTGATACGACTAAAGTCATAATAAGTACTTCCTGCATCATAAGGTTCTTCTGCCACACTAATAGCAAGTTCTATATCTCCATGAGGAAGATCATTATCTTCTATTGTACGAATGGCTTCAATATAAGAAGCAAGAGCACTTACATCATCAGCACCTAATACTGTTGTCTCGTCACTTGTAATACGCCCATCTTCATGAATAATGGCCTGTTTTCCTTTACCTGGTGAAACAGTATCCATATGTCCTGAAAACATAATAGGTTCTTTGTTTGTATGGCCTTTTAATACAGCATAAATATTACCTGCTTCAAAGCCTTCTATAGGCATTTCTATGCATTCCATATGACACTCTTTAAAAATATTCATTAAATAGTCTTTCATCTTCTTTTCATGATAAGATTCACTATCAATAGATACCATTTCACAAAATGTCTGAACAAGTCTTTCTTTATTAATTTGCATAAATACTCCCCTTAAAGTCAAAAAAATGGAAGGAATAATATCCCTTCCATCCTCCTATTATCTGTTACCTGAATTTGAAGAATCCTTTAACAATACGTCATGTGCGCCACCTTCAACAATAGAAGTAGCAGACACAAGCTGAATCTTTGCTTTTTCCTGTAATTCAGCAATTGTAAGTGCACCACAGTTACACATTGTATGTTTCATCTTGCTTAATGATAAACCAACGTTATCTTTTAAGCTACCAGCATATGGTACATAAGAATCTACACCTTCTTCAAATGAAAGCTTCTTATCTCCACCTAAGTCATATCTCTGCCAGTTTCTAGCACGTGCAGAACCTTCACCCCAGTATTCTTTCATATACTGACCGTTGATGTTTACCTTATTAGTTGGTGATTCATCAAAACGAGAGAAGTAACGTCCTAACATGATAAAATCAGAACCCATAGCTAAAGCTAAAGTCATATGATAATCATGAACGATACCACCATCTGAACAGATAGGGATATAAATACCAGTTTCTTTGAAATATGCATCTCTTGCTTCAGCCACTTCAATAGTTGCAGTAGCCTGACCTCTACCGATACCTTTCTGTTCACGAGTGATACAGATAGAACCGCCACCGATACCGATCTTGATAAAGTCAGCACCAGCTTCTGCTAAGAATCTGAATCCTTCACCATCTACAACGTTACCAGCACCAACTTTTACAGTATCCCCATAATGTTCTCTGATCCATGCAATAGTGTTAGCCTGCCAAGCTGAGTAACCTTCAGAAGAGTCAATACATAATACATCTACACCTGCTTCAATTAATGCAGGAACTCTTTCTGCGAAGTCTCTAGTGTTGATACCAGCACCAACTACATAACGTTTAGATTCATCTAATAATTCATTAGGATTTGATTTTCTTGATTCATAATCCTTTCTGAATACGAAATAAAGAAGTCTGTTATCATCATCAATAATTGGTAAAGCATTTAATTTATTTTCCCAGATAATATCATTTGCTTCTTTTAAAGTAATATCTTTATGTCCGCATACTAACTTATCAAAAGGTGTCATGAAATCAACAACCTTTTCGTTTTCATCCATACGGCTGACACGGTAATCTCTACCAGTCACTAAACCAACTAAACGGCCATTTGCTGTACCATCTTCAGTAACAGCCATAGTAGAATGACCTGTCTTTTCTTTAAGTGCAAGAACATCTGCTAATGTATCATTAGCGCTTAAGTTAGAATCACTTGCTACGAAACCTGCCTTATAGTTTTTAACACGTCTTACCATTGCTGCCTGTGATTCAATTGTCTGTGAACCGTAGATAAATGAACATCCACCTTCTCTTGCTAAAGCAACTGCCATACCATCATCAGATACAGCCTGCATAACTGCAGATACAAGAGGGATATTTAATGAAAGTGCTGGTTCTTCACCTTTCTTGAATTTAACTAAAGGTGTCTTTAAACTAACATTCTGTGGCTGGCATTCTTCACTAGAATAACCAGGAATTAATAAATATTCATTAAAAGTGTGTGAGGGTTCATTAAAAATATGTGCCATAATAATCTCCTTTTTATATAAATTAGTTCAATAATAAACATTTAAAAACATTTAGTCAATAGCTTTTAATAATTCTTCATTGATGATTGTTTCAACTTGTATAAGGTAATCATTAACTTCACTTTTTAGATTCAAATAATTGACAATCAAAGGATGATTCTCAAAGTATTCTTTTTTGTCCTGATAGGCTTTTAACTCTTCATCAGTTAACTCACCAAGAGCCTTCTTTTTAAGAATAATCTGGCTCTCTTGTTTGATTTCATCTTCCAAAGATAATAATTCAGGATGTTCTCTTAAAGTCTTTTCATACTTCTTAAATTCCTGAATAAGAGGATCATTTAGAATCAACTGATTCAAAGAATTTGCTTTATTCTTAGTTATTTGATTCAAGCTGTTCTCCAGTTAACGCCCATGTCTTTGCTTCAGTTACACGAACATCTACAATCTGACCAACCATTGAAGCATCACCTTTAAAGTTAATAAGTTTGTTATGTTCTGTATAACCTGATAAAACATCTGGGTTCTTCTTAGAAGGACCTTCTACAAGTACTTTAACAACCTGTCCTAAGTATTTCTGATTTGCTTCATTGGCGTACTTATTCACTAATTCATTTAAGCGATATAAACGCTGTTCCTTATCACTTAGAGGAACATTATCTTCCATCTTTGCAGCTGGAGTGCCTTCTCTAGGTGAATAAATAAATGTATAAGCTAAATCATACTTACAATAGTTATATAAAGATAAAGTATCCTGGAATTGTTCTTCTGTTTCATTAGGGAAACCAACAATAATATCTGTTGTAATAGTACAATCAGGAATCTTTTCTTTAATCATATCAAATAGCTTCAAGTAGCTTTCCTTTGAATAACGTCTACCCATAAGCTTTAAAACTTCATCATTCCCCGACTGAACAGGTAAATGAATAGAAGGCATGATATTATCATACTTAGCGATAATATCAATCATATCCGCATTAAAGTCCCAAGGATGGCTTGTTGTAAAACGAATACGATCAATACCAGTCTTTGCGACAGCTTCTAATAATGTTGCAAAGTCAGTACCATTATTTAAATCCTTACCATAAGAATTAACATTCTGTCCAAGTAATGTGATTTCTTTATAACCACTATTCTTTAATTCTTCTACTTCCTTAATAATTTCATCTAATTCACGAGAACGTTCCTTACCTCTTGTATAAGGGACAATACAATACGTACAGAACTTATTGCATCCATACATGATATTCACCCATGCCTTGTAGTTATTGGCACGCTGACTTGGAAGATTTTCAATAACATCCCCTTCCTTAGACCAGACTTCAAGAACAAGTTCTTTTTCTAACATTGCCTGTTTTAATAAAACTGGAAGACGGTGGATATTATGTGTACCGAAAATAAGATCAACCTGAGGGAATTTCTCTAGGATCTTATTCACAACTACTTCTTCCTGTGCCATACAGCCACATACACCAAAGATTAGATTTGGTCTAGTCTTCTTGATATTCTTCAAGTAACCAATCTTACCAAATACTTTTTCTTCCGCATTTTCTCTAATAGCACATGTATTTAATAATACAACATCTGCCTGTTTTACTTCATCAGTATGAGTATACCCCATCATTTCTAAGATACCAGATAATGTTTCAGTATCTCTTTCATTCGCTTGACATCCATAAGTCTGGATATAATATGTCTGTCCTTTGCCAATTCCCACCATATCTGCAGGAATCTCAAATGCATCATCTAAATGCTGTACTTCAGTACGACCTCTAGAACGTGCATCCTTTAAAGAAGGACCTTTAAAATATTTACTATAATCTTTCATAAACGCTCCTTTTCGACACCATTATAACAAATACCCCTCATAAAAAAAACCCCCTAAATAGGGGTAAAAGTTTTAAATTAAAAACATATAGACAACAAGTGGAATAGTGAAAACGGATATTAATGTTGTCATAAATATTGTCTTGGCTGCTAACCCACTGTCTCCGCCATATTTATTCGTAAATAATACTGCAGAACTTCCTACTGGCATAGATAACATAATCAAAGTCAATCCTCTTAGATAACTATCTTTGATTAAAAATGCAATTGCCGGATAAGCAATGACAGGGAAAATTAACTGCTTTATTATTGTATAAATATAAACACGTAGCTCATTAAATACATCTTTAATATTCATTGCCCCAAGTGTGACACCGATAATAATCATCGCGAGAGGTGTTGTCATATCTCCTACCATACCTGTAAAGTCTGTGATAATCTTAGGTGCTCTTATATGCAATAAATAGAGAATAAGTGCTAAGAAAGAACAAATCACACCCGGTGTAATCAAATTCTTAAAATTGAGTTTATTATTTCCCTGCTGCCCAATTCCAATCAAATAGACACCTAAAGTAAATAACATAATATTAAATACCATGCCAAATAAAGATGTATGGAAAACAGAATCATTTCCAAATATTGCCTTCATGATTGGATAACCAATAAAGCCAATATTAGAAAATACTGTCATAAAGACATAAAGACCTATTTGATTACTTGGGACATGTAACAATTTATTAATAAACAATCCAATAAAAGGTGTAATAACATAAGTAATGACCGCAATACCTAAAATAGTGAAAATTGTTTTTGAGTCACTATATTTTTCTGTACATAATACAGAATTCAATACCATGCATGGTGTCGTGACCGATAAAACTAGAGATGTGAGTTTACTATTTGTATTCAAATCTAAAATATTTACTCGATATAATAAAAAGCCTAAACCCATCAACACAAATAATACAACCATCTGTCCAATAATCACATTTATATCCATAAGATCCCCTTTCTATCAAAAAAAGCACAGGGTTTAACCTGTGCCTTAAAATTATTCTTATCCAAAGAATCCATCAGGCTGGATTGAGAAGTACATATAACTTCCTTCTGGAGTCTTCTTGAATAAAGACTTACAATGTGCAGCAGCATCTTCTGGTGATAATTCTGTTTCACATTCGAAAGTAGCCTTAATACCAGCTTTACTTACATACTTCAATTCTACCTTATCATCCTTATATCCATCAAAAAAAGTAACTAGCTTCTGCACCTGTGCAGTCTGCATTAAAATTTTACATTTAGCCATAAAAAACTTGTCCTCCTTCAATAACTAGAACTATTATACTGTATTCTTCACAAAATGTGAAGACGCTTTCTCTTGTTTTTACTTGAACTTTACCTGTGGATCAATTCTGATTCTTTCAATGTTTGTACACTTGTTTCCATCAAAATGAAGCAATGTTGCACAAAGCTGTCCTTCATCTTCAACAACTCTAAAAGGTGTCATAATACCCTTAACACTACGTTCAATGATTGCTTCTTTTTCACACCCAATAACACTTTCATATGGTCCAGTCATTCCAACATCGCATTGGAATGCTGTGCCCTTTGGAAGAATCTTTTCATCACCTGTAGGAACATGTGTATGAGTACCTAATACTGCACTGACACATCCATCTACATAGTAACCAAAGGCTATTTTTTCACTTGTTGCTTCACCATGGAAGTCAATGATATGGATATCACTGTTATCATTTTCTAGTACAGGCTCAATAGCTTCAAATGGATTTTGAGGTTTTCCATCCATAAAGGTAAGACCAAGTAAATTAGTCACTCTTATTTTTTTACCTTTTACCTCAATGACTCTAGAACCTACTCCTGGCATTGCAAGTGGCTTATTGAGTGGGACAATTAAACGATCTGCTTCATCAATATAATCAAAGATTTCTTTCTTTGAATACGTATGATTTCCCATAGTAATTAAAGAAATACCATAAGACAGTAATTCATCATAATGTTTCTGTAATAATCCTTTACCATGGCTTGTATTCTCACCATTCGCAATGACACATTCAACACTATATTTTTCTACAATTTTTGGTAGATAGGTCGCAATCATTTTACGTCCTGTCTTGCCAAAAATATCTCCTATAAATAATATATTCATTTTATTCACATCCTTAAAGAAAAAGTAGATAGGTTGGACCCTATCTACTTAGCTATTTCATTAGCACGAATCTCACGGATCACAGTTACTTTAATATGTCCTGGGTAAGTGAGTTCGGTTTCAATCTTTTCTTTGACATCTCTTGCAAGCTTATGTGCTTTTAAGTCATCAATCTTTTCTGGATTAACGATAACTCTAATTTCACGACCTGCCTGGATAGCAAATACCTTATCCACACCTTCAAACTGTTTAGGCAATTCTTCAAGTTTTTCAAGTCTCTGGATATAATTTTCAATTTTTTCACTTCTACTACCAGGTCTTGCAGCTGATAATGTATCTGCCGCAGAGATGAGTACTGCAATGATAGATGTTGCTGGAACATCACCATGATGAGATTCAATCGCATTGATTACAGTCGCATTTTCCCCAAATTTCTTAGCGAATTTAGCACCTAATTCAACATGACTTCCTTCCATTTCATGGTCTACTGCTTTACCTAAGTCATGTAATAAACCAGCACGTTTAGCAAGCTGCTGATTTAATCCAAGTTCAGAGGCCATAATACCGGCAAAATGAGCCACTTCGATTGAATGCTGTAAAGCATTCTGACCATAACTTGTACGATATTTTAACTTACCAATCATCATGACAAGTTCTTTGTTCATTTTTGATAGTCCTAATTCAAAGACAGCATCCTGCCCTGCCTTTAAAATAGTATCATCTAAATCCTTCTTAGTCTTAGCGACTACTTCTTCAATACGTCCTGGCTGAATACGTCCATCATGAATAAGTGTTTCAAGTGATAAACGAGCCACTTCACGACGAATTGGATCAAAACATGATAATGTAATCACTTCTGGAGTATCATCGATAATTAAATCAACACCAGTCGCATTTTCAATTGCCTTAATATTACGACCTTCACGACCGATAATACGCCCCTTCATTTCTTCACTTGGAAGTGCTACTACACTGACTGTGCGTTCAATGACTTCTTCCTGAGAATAACGATTCAAGGCATTCGCAATAATATCCTTTGCAAATAATGAAGCTTTAGTCTTTGCTTCATCTTCTTGTTCTTTGATATAAGCAGTGACTTCAGTCTCCATACGCTGTTCTACTTGTTTAAAGAGTTCAGCTTTTGCTTCCTGTGCAGACATAGCTGCAATTTTTTCAAGTTCGGCTACTTTTTCATCAATCTGATGTTGTAGCTTTTCTTCCTTGACCTCTAGTTCCGCCTTTTTCTTATTTAATTGTTGGCTTCTTGCTTCAAGAGCATCTTCCTTTCCCTGTAAAGAAATATCTCTACGGTCGATGTTCTGTTCACGTTGTAATAGCTTATTTTCAAACTTAGTCAATTCTAAACGCTGCTGCTTTGCTTCTTTTTCAGCTTCAAGCTTATATTCATAAGCTTTTGTCTTTGCATCAAGCGTTGCTTCTTTAATGAGATTGTCTGCTTTTGTATTAGCTTCTTCAACAATTGTTTTGGCATCTGCATTTGCTTTAGAAATCTTCAAACGGATATACATATAATAACATCCTGCACCTAAGACAAACACAAGAACATAGGTCAAGACTTTAATTAAATTCATATAAAAGCCCTCCGTGTCCTATGTATAAATGTGCTAAAAAGCACTAGTTATATTATAATGTATTTATATTCACTTTTCAATCATACTTTAACGTAAAAAAGCAGTCTTCTATCTAGACTGCTTACTTGTTTTAAGGGGATTTGTCATCAACAATATGGTATTAAACTTATCTAGAAGTGCTTCTAATTCAATATCGTTGTTGTTTTCAATAAAATTATGATCTATGCATCCCATAATCGCATATGTATAAAATAGAATGAGATTATCAAATTTTTCATCTGATATATTCACAATAAAGTTATCCAATAAATATTCTGTAAATATTCTTTTAAATACTACAAACAGATAATGATCTAACTGATTACGGTTCATTGAAAACGCAATATGTCTAATGGCGCGACGATTTTGCACTAAAAAATTCAAAGCAACCTCAGAACATTCACTCCATGAAGCACCTTCTTCAAACATCCGTTCAATGGTCACAACATGATTATTAAAGACAGATTCAATCAAAGAATATATATCATCAAAATGATAGTAAAAGGTATTTCTATTAATACCACATTTATTCGCAATATCCTGAATCGTGATCTTATCAAGAGGTTTTTCTTCAACAAGTTCTAGGAATGTATTGATTATAAGCTGTTCTGTTTTTTTCATATTTACACCACACTTCACTAAAAGGCGGAATATTCCGCCTATTAAACGAGACTATTGGGCAGCTTCATCCACTTCTTCAGTGCCAAAGAGCTGTGCTTTAACTTTTTCTTCCACTTCTTCAAAGATAGCTGGATGTTCGATAAGGAAGTTTTTCGCATTTTCCCTTCCCTGTCCGATTTTCTCACCATTATAAGCATACCAGGCACCTGATTTTTCTACAATATCACCTTCTACTGCTAAATCAAGAATTTCACCATCACGTGAAATACCTTTACCATAGATAATATCAACCTGAGTTGTCTTAAATGGAGGTGCTACTTTATTCTTAACAACCTTGATATTGGCTTTATTACCAATAATTTCGCCATTCTGTTTGATCTGTTCACTTCTTCTAATTTCTACACGTACAGAAGAATAGAACTTCAAGGCACGACCACCTGTTGTTGTTTCTGGATTTCCATACATAACCCCAATCTTTTCACGTAGCTGGTTAATAAAGATCACAGTACAGTTTGTCTTATTCATAACACCTGAAAGTTTTCTTAAAGCCTTACTCATCAAACGTGCCTGTAAACCAACTGCTGCATCTCCCATTTCACCATCTAATTCCACCTGTGGAACAAGAGCTGCGACCGAGTCAATAACAATCAAATCAATCACACCAGAACGCACCAGCATTTCAGCAATCTCTAATGCCTGTTCACCACTATCTGGCTGTGAAAGAATCAATTCATCAATATCAACACCTAAATTCTTTGCATAAACAGGATCAATGGCATGTTCTGCATCAATGAACGCTGCTTTACCACCCTGCTTTTGTGCCTGGGCAATCGCATGTAATGTAAGAGTTGTTTTACCACTTGATTCAGGACCATATATTTCGATAATACGGCCTTTAGGGTAACCACCAATACCTAATGCTTTATCAAGAGTTAAAGAGCCTGAAGGGATGACGTCTACATCCACTGCTGTACGGTCTCCAAGACGCATAACAGACCCTTTACCAAATTTCTTTTCAATTTGACTAATTGCATCATCTAACGCTGCATCAGTATCTTTGACTGCAGTTTTCTTTTCCTTCGCCATAAACATATACCTCCATACATATTCATACGACAATTATTTGTAAATTACTTCAAAATTTCAGAAATCTTCATTTTTCCGATTGCAAGAGCTTGTTCTACAATCTGTTTACGACTGCCTTCTAGTTCATATTCATATGTATGAACTTCATCCTTATAGGCAATTCCAATATATATCAAACCGACCTTCTTGCCTTCCATAGCATCTGGACCTGCATTACCTGTAAATGAAATACAAAGATCTGTATCAAACATCTTCTGTCCATTGATACACATAAGGCCTGCTACTTCATTCGATACTACACCATAGGTATCAATCACTTCCTGAGGGATACCTAATACCTGATGCTTAATAATTGTCTGATAACTAACAAGACTTCCCTTATAAACAGCAGAAACTCCTGGAACTGATCCAAGAGTTGCCGCAAAATTTCCTACTGTAAAGCTTTCAACACTAGAAATTGTTACATTCTTTTTTATCAACAATCTAACTAAATCTTCCATATTACATACTCTCCATGATTAAATCTCTATTCTTCCAGAAATAATCAATACCAGATAATAATGAAACGCATGCTGCGATATTAATGACATAATTCGCAAATGGGATATCCCAGTGTGCAAAGATTGGATTATTTAATAAGAGAAGACAAATACCCACCATTTGAGTGACTGTCTTAAGTTTTCCATAAATACTAGCAGCAAGAACTCTATTAGAACTAGACGCAACAAGACGTACACCATCCACGAAAGTATCTCTTAAAAGCATAACGATTAAGGCAATGACTGACATCTTATTGTTCCAAGTAAGAAGAATAAGTGCTGAATTTACAAGCATCTTATCAGCAATAGGATCCACAAACTTACCAAAAGTAGTGACAAGATGATTTTTTCTTGCAAGATAACCATCTAGAAAGTCTGTAAGAGATGCTCCTAAAAATACAATAAAAGCTAATAACTGAATGACAGAGATATCAGTAAAGAGAATATGAATCTGAGGCACACTGATATCTGTAAAATAAGGACATAAATATAATGCGATAAATACTGGCACAAGACATAAACGTGTTACTGTTAAACGATTTGGTAAATTCATCTTACTTCTCCAATGTCAAATAAGTATATTTAAGTCCTGTTTCTGCCTTTTCTTCATCAGTTAATGGAACTTCTACATCATCCACATATACCTTAACACCAGACTGTTCACCACTTACAAGTCTTAATGTGCTAAAGTCTGCTGTATTGAGTGTTAATTCAACACTGTCGCCTTCATTATAAACCTTACCTTCAAACTGAGTGTATTTAGTACGGTTTACATAAAGACTACCCCAGCACTTCTTAGAATATTCAACCTTTAATTTAAAAGTCTGTGCATTTGGATCCTTTAATTTAAAATTATAATTTAAATCACTATTTCTTGTATAAGTCACTGCAGGTACAGTTTCTTCTTTTTTCTTCTTTTCAGTTTTCTTTTTAGAAGGCTTCTTAGTCACTTCACCTGTTGCTGTCTGCTGATCACTTGTAAATGATGGCACATTTGCCTTAGACTTTGTTTTACTAATCGCAAAGAAACCTATACAGAAAATCATCGCAACAAGTAATACAATAATAATCACTCTAATCACATTCAAATGACTCTTATCACCTACGACACCTTTATTATTTGTAAATGAAGGCTTTTCAAAACGGAAAGCTTTTGCTTTTTCCTCATCTGCAGATAACTTTTTCTTTGCATGCTCATTCTGTGCTTCTGCTTCCTGTAATTCTTCTAACTCAATTTTCTGAGTTAAATTTAAATATTCATTCTGTACTTCTTTTTCATTTATATCAAGAGCACGGCAGATTTTTCTTAAATACATCTTCATATAGGCTTCTTCACCCTGATAATGGTCAAAGTTGCCATTTTCTAAATCTTTAATTATTGCGATTGAAAGCATTGTCTGTGAAGATAATTCTTCTACAGATAATCCTTTTTCCTCTCTTTTCTGTTTAATTATTTCACTAATATTCATCTCTAAGCCTCCTTGCATTCATATCAAGTCTATTTAACCACAAATAGTGTCATTTTACAACTATTATAGATACACAAAAAAAGACGGTTCCCAATGGAAACCATCTATGAGTCTGCTCTTATAAGCCGTGTTCTGTTTTTCAACTCATCATTTATCTTAGATTTCTCTACCTAGCATCCGTTCAATTCCTTTTGCTAGACTCCCCTACCAAAATTTGGGTTTCTGCCTCGTGAAGTTTACCCCTTTTCACCCTGTCATTTCTAACAGTATTCGTTTCTGTGGCACTTTATGGCTAGTTCCATATCTTAAGACTTAGGCGTTCACCGTTGTCATTTCTGCCTGAGGTTATTGGCCTCAGCACGATCACTACTATCATCTCAGATAGTGGCAGCACGGACTTTCCTCTGTTTCCAGCGATCAGTTCTCGCAGACACATATTAATCTTTATTTTTATGATAGACTTCTCTTTCTAATTGAGAAATACGTCTGAGGACATCGACATTGTTATTCAAGCTCTCTTCCATGACGTGTGCATTATCTCTTTGATCCTGTCTTTCTCTTAATAATTCATTGAGTTTTCTTCTCAAAGCAGCATTCTCTTTTTGAAGACTTTCAATTTCATCATAAGATTCATTCAACATAGATTGAAAATTTAGATAATCTTCTTTCACAATATCAAGATAACTGTCTACTTCATTTGCGCTATAGCCCTTTGTTTCAATAGAAAATTCTTTATTAAGAATTCTTTTAGGACTTAATCGAATCTTGTTTTCCATCGCCGTCACTCCTCATAAATATTCTACAAAAAACAAAAAGAAATGCAAGTAAAAGTTTCTTACAACGGAAAAACAGTGCATATACATGCAACAATTAAAGCTGGTAAAAGGTTAGCGACACGAATTTTTGTATCAAATACCAGATTAACACCTACACAAAATATAAGTATTGAACCAATAAAAGAAAGTGCACTCATGGCAGAAGCAGTAATATAGGGACTAATCATACTTGATAAAAGAGTGATTATTCCCTGAAATAATCCAACAGGTACAAAAGCAAATAAGCATCCCTTACCAAGGGTAGCACTCATCACAAGAATAATCACAAAATCAAGTATTGCTTTCGCAAACAGAATAGAATGATTTCCATGAACCCCGTCTTCAATAGCCCCAACAACAGCCATAGCACCAATACAGACTGCTAATGAAGCTGTCACAAAACCATCTACAAACTTATGATCCTTTGCATTGCCTGTTTTAATTTTAAGCCATTCACCAAAGTGAATCATCTTGCCATCTAAGTCCAGCATTTCTCCTACAATCGCACCAAGTGACAATGAAATAATCATCATCATAGTACCCTTTGTATCGATAGTGCCACCCTTTATTACAAGCATTTTACTTAATGCTCCTGCAATACCTATGAAAATAACAGCGACTCCATCTGCTTTCATCAATGTATTCTGCATTGATTCTTTAAGATGATTTCCAAAAACCATCCCTGCAATACCGGCTATAATAATAGCACTGCAGTTAATGATTGTACCTAGTCCAAACATCATAAACAAAAACTTTCATCAAAGATGAAAGTTATCCCTTCAGACCTCTAGATTGACGATCCATATCTTCTACTACGATGTCATAGATTTCACCTAAAGTAGAACAATATTCTAATAACTGCCATGGTTCATTTGTATGGAAATGAATCTTAATTAAGTCTTCATCACCTACTGCAAGAAGGCAGTCTCCTTTAAAATGTTCAGTGATATAATCATTGATTTCATCTTCATCTAAATCATGACCATCAATTAATAACTGTGTATCATATCTAAATTCTAAAGCCATATTAATAATCCTCCTAATACAAAAAGTATATCATTATTTGTATTATCAGTCCATTATGATACAATACTTTTTGAGGTGATTCCATGAGAATACTAGGTATTATTACAGAATATAACCCCTATCATCTAGGCCATCGCTTACATCTTCAGGAAGCTAAAAAACTAATTTTGCCTGATTTAACTATATGTGTCATGAGCAGTTCTTTTGTACAAAGAGGAGAACCGGCAATGATCAGTTATCAAAAAAGAGCCGCAATCGCAATAGAAGAAGGCATAGATATCGTTATAGAACTTCCTCTTGTTTATGCCTGTCAGAGTGCAGATTATTTTGCGAAAGGAGCCGTCACATTACTCCATGAAATGGGCGTGACTGATCTTGTATTTGGTAGTGAGGATGGCAATATAGAGACATTCTTAGAAATAGCTGAAGGTATTGAACAAGACCCTGATACTTACAATATGAAAGTTAAAGAAGGTATGAAGGATGGATTACGTTATCCTGATGCTTGTAATCAAGCATTGCAGTTTATTTTAAATAAGGAAGTGAGAACACCTAATGATTTATTAGGACTAAGTTATGTCAAAGAGGTGGTTCATAATCAGTATCCTATTTCCATGCACTGCATTAAGCGTACCAATGATTATCATGCAAAAAATATTGAAAGAATTTCTAGCGCCACATCTCTACGCATTGCACTCAAGCAAGGAATTGATGTATCCCATCAATTACCTGGATATGAAACTTATAAAGACTCTCATTTCTTTACTCTAGAAGAGTTCTACCCTTATTTAAAGTATTTAATTACCTTTACTCCTCTTGAAGGGCTTCATATGATAGAAGAAGGTTTGGATGACCGCTTGTATAAAGTGAATCAAGAAACTTATAGTCTAGAAGAGTTAATTAACAGTTTAACAAGTAAACGCTATACAAGAAGCAGAATACAAAGAATGCTTATTCATATTCTTCTTCATAACACAAAAGATGAAATGAAAAAAGCCATGGATATTGATTATATTCATATTCTTGGCTTATCTGCGAGTGGACAGCGTTACATCAAAACAGCTAAAAAGAATACAGAATATAAAATCATCACTAACATCACAAAACATAAGCATCCTGCTTTAGATATTGAAAAAAGAGGGGCACAGCTTCTTGATCTAGTGAATCCAGGCTTTTTTAAAGAAACAATTAAAGCGATTCCTTATCGTAAAATTGATTTAAAATAAAGGCAACACCATCATCATTATTACTTAAAGTAACATGATCTGCTTTTTCTTTTAAGTCATCAGGGGCATTGTCTACGACATAACTTACCCCTGCAATATCTAACATATCTTCATCATTATAATAATCACCAAAGGCGATTGTATTCTCTAATGGAATTTGATAATGATGGGCCACCGTTTGAATCGCATTGGCTTTAGTGGCTTCTTTATGTGTGATTTCTAGATAATAAGAAGCACTACGTGTTATATGTAAAGAAGGATATGTTTCCTTTAAATAAGAATTGATATGGCCAATAGATCCAATACAGACTATTTTATGAATGGTCTGTATTTTTTTTATGTCTTCTAATCCAATCTTAATCGATATTTTACCAATATAAGACTCTTCTATCGCATGATCTTTAAAATATTGATTTGTAGAATACCAGTTATTACCATCATAAATATTCCAATCTAAATCATCACAATAAGAACATATATCATAGACAATATCCGTTGGTATTGTATAAGAGATGATTTCATCCTCTAAAATAATCAGTGCACCATTATGAGCTACCAAAGGTGCTTTATAAGGGACAAATGATTGAATACTTTCAGGAAGTCTTGAAGAGATAGGAATAAATAAATCATCATGTTCATACACCTTCTTTATAGCCTGTAATGTCATATCAGAAAGCGTATTATCACTATGAAGGAGTGTCCCATCTAAATCCGAAAAAATCAGTTTCATAAGTAAAAAAAGATCAGTGCAAGCACTGATCTTAACCTCTTAACACGGCGTTATGGTCCTTCTTGCAGGCTTCAAGAATTTTTTCCATAGCTGAGTTGATTGTTGCGTCATCCAATGTACGAGATGGATCCTGGAATAATAGTGAGATAGCCAATGACTTCTTACCTTCTTCCATATGTTCACCTTCATAAACATCGAATACTTCTGCACTCTTTACAAGCTGTTTGCTTGCACGTTTGATTGTCTTAACTACATCTGCAGCAGGTACTTTTGAATCAACAACTAAAGCGATATCACGAGATACTGATGGATATAGAGGAATAGCCTTGAATTTTAATGCACGAGTACGTAATGCAAGAATAGCTGTTAAGTTCAATTCTGCCACATATGTATCATTGACTTCATAAGCCTTTGCTTTTGCAGGATGTACCTGTCCGATAACACCTACAATTTCCTTACCCATCTTGATATAACCACTTCTACCTGGATGGAAGTCCTTATTATCTGCTTCTACCTTTTCAAAAGTATAACGTGATTCTTCAATACATAATTTCTTGAATAATGTTTCTACAAAGCCTTTCACAAGATAGAAATCAACGGCTTCCTTCTTACCCATCCAAGGAACATTGACATAGTCTCCACTTACCGCAATTGCTAAGTTAGATACTTCCTTGTCAGAATATGTATTCGCAATTTCAAAGATGTTAACATCCTTATTTGAATGTGCATTGTTGTAATGAATTGTCTGTAAAAGAGAACCAATAAGCGATTTTCTTGCAGCGCTTCTTTCTTCACCTAAAGGGCTCATTAACTTAACTGTATTGTCTAAAGAATGGAATAAGTTGAATTCATTGACAGTTGCTTCACTTGTTAATGTATAAGTTAATGTTTCATGTAAACCAAGGTCTACAAGTGTATGTCTAATTAACTGTTCTTTAGACTGTTTTGGTGTTAAGACACCATCTGTCATATTCATGACAGGTAAAGTAGTTGGAAGATTATCATATCCATAGATACGTGCGACTTCTTCCACTAAATCTGCATCCATAGTAATATCATTACGATATGTAGGAACAGTTACAGTAAATAATTCATCTTCTAATGTATATTCAAAGCATAAGCTATCGAAGATATCAGATACTTCTTTTACAGTTAATGAAGTACCTAGTAAGCCATTTACTCTTGATAATTCGATAGTGACAGTTCTTCTTGTTTCATCAAGAGGTGTATGTACTGTTTCATAAATAGTTTCAGCATCCGCAAGCTGTACTAATAAATCAGTGCAGCGATCTAATACCTTTAATGAACTCATTGTATCAATAGCACCCTTGATATAATGCTGTGATGCATCTGTTAATAAGTTCATACGTCTTGCTGTATTTCTTAATGCAGCACCATCAAAAGTTGCTGCTTCAATAACGATATTTTTAGTATTCTCATCAATCTTAGTGTCATTACCACCCATAACACCAGCAACACAGCCAATGCCATCATCAGTTGATACAATAACATCTTCAGGCAAGATATCATATTCATTTTCATCAAGAAGAACAGCCTTCTGATTGAATCCAGTCTTGATGACGAAAGCCTTCTTTGCAAGCTTATCATAGTCATACATATGAATAGGCTGACCTGTTTCAACCATGACGAAGTTTGAAATGTCTACAATATTATTAATAGGCTTAATACCTGATGCAAGTAATGCATTTTGCATCCATTTAGGTGATTCTTTAGTTTTTACACCCTTCACTAATTTAGCGCCAAAGAATGAGCATAAAGGAGTTTCTACATGAACTTCAATTTCACTCTTTTCTTCAGGATATTTCTTGATTTCTGGTAAAATAACTTTTCTACCTAATACAGCAGCTGCTTCATAAGCTAAAGACTGCATAGCCATACAATCAGCTCTATTTGGTGTTAAACCAATATCAAGAATATAATCATCTAAACCAAGATAAGTTAGTGCTTCTGTACCTACTGGTGCATCTTCTGGTAATACATGAATACCAGCTTTATCTTCTTCTTTTAATAAACGGTTATCTAATCCAAGTTCAGCAATAGAACAGATCATACCATCAGACTTTTCGCCTCTAATAGCACCTGAAGAAATCTTACCGCCTTCAAGTTCACATCCTGGTAATGCCACAATAACCTTTTCACCAGCAGCCACATTAGGTGCACCACATACAATCTGTCTTACTTCACCAGGGGCAGTTTCTACCTGACAGATATGAAGATGGTCAGAATTAGGATGTTCAATACATTCCTTTACATAACCAACAACAAGCTTAGTCCCTTTCGCAAGAGGTCCCTGTCCTTCTACTTCTAATCCAATACGAGTGATCTTTTCTGCAAGTTCTGCAGGATCTTGATCATCTACTTTCACATATCTATTTAATAAATGTAAACTAGCTAACATATACTACTCCTTTCTTTCGAACTGTTCTAAGAATCTTAAGTCATTATTGTAGAAATCACGGATATTATCAATATCATATTTCAACATAGCAACTCTTTCTAGTCCGATACCAAATGCAAATCCCTGGTATTCCTTAGGATCAAATCCACACATTTCTAATACATGAGGATTAACCATACCAGCACCTAATACTTCAATCCATCCAGTACCTTTACACATAGCACAGCCTTTACCACCACAGTTGGCACAAGAGATATCTACTTCTACACTTGGTTCTGTGAATGGGAAATAAGAAGGTCTTAAACGAATTTCACGCTTTTCACCAAACATTTTCTTAGCGAAAACATCTAATGTACCCTTTAGATCACCCATAGTGATATTCTTATCGATGACAAGTCCTTCACACTGCATGAACTGATGTGAATGAGTGGCATCATCATCGTCACGACGGTATGTCTTACCAGGGCAGATAACCTTAATAGGACCTTTACCCTTAGCTTCTAACATAACATGTGCCTGTACAGGAGAAGTATGTGTTCTCATTAATGTATTTTCATCAATATAGAATGTATCCTGCATATCTCTTGCAGGGTGTCCTTTAGGTAAGTTCATTAATTCGAAGTTGAAATGATCTGATTCTACTTCAGGTCCTTCAGCTACCTTATATCCCATACCTAGGAATAATTCTTCTAAGTCTTCCTTAACACGTGTTAAAGGATGTACAGATCCTACTGGTAAACGATTACCTGGTAAAGAAATATCAATATCTTCTGCAAGTAAACGTTCATTTAAAGCTTTTTCTTCTAAATAAGCTTTCTTTTCTTCAATAGCCTGTCCAATTTCCTGTTTAGTCTTATTTGAAACCTGTCCAAATGTTTTTCTTTCTTCAGGAGCCATAGTCTTCATTGATTTCATAGCAGCCTGAATAGGTCCTTTTTTACCAAGATAGAATACACGTAAGTCATTTAATTCTTTCGCATCAGCACATGCAGAAATTTTAGCAAGTGCCTCTTCCTGGATTTTTAATAATTCATCCATATGTTTCCTCCTTAAAAAATTAAAAAGCCGTTCCAATAGGAACGACTTAAATCGCGGTACCATCCTAAATTCATATAGCATACACTATATGCACTTTATCACTTATAACGTCAGTGTTACGGCGGGGATTAGCCGCACTCCAAGGTGAATTCAATAATATCTTATAAGAAGATTTCCACCAGCCTCTTCCTCTCTCAATATAAGTATATTACATACTAGTCCTTTTCTTCGTGTTCTCATGTATTATACCTAATAATTAGGAAAAAGACAAGACGAAATCTAATCTATCGAACAATCCTCTGAAATCTAATCTATCGAACAATCCTCTGAAATCTAATCTATCGAACAATCCGTCCTTCTTTTGCATTTTATATGCATCTCTAATAGTTATTCATCTGTAATTACATAATCTTTCCAAAACAACAAAAGCATTTTTTTAAATTCACAATTATCCAAATTTGGAAAATCTTTTACTTCTGAATATATCTTTTCTTTCCAAAATAAATATTCAGACATTGTATGCTGCATTGAATACTTATTTAAAACCATCATAATTTTGTTCCTTGTCAGAAAAGAAATATCATGTTCTAAACAAAATAAACTTGTTGACTGAATTTCTTCTCCATATATTTCATATAAAGCCGAAATCAACAATTTATTTTGTTGATATAATTTTTCCATTGATAATTTATAATCGTCTTCTCTCATATTAAAATAATGTCCATTCTAATACTTCTCTAACAGCATTTGCCACATTAGCCGCAACAGACCTACTACCACCTGCATTAATAATTGCTCTAAAAATAGCATCGTAAACAGCTTGCCCTGGTATTTCCGACCATTTTAATAACGGTTTTAATGCTCTTGTTATAGGTGTAAAAAATTTATTTACATTTTTTGCTACAGTTTTACCAGCCACCTTTTCAGCAAAATTAACTAATCTTGCCTTATTATTTATAGCTTTTTTTACTGCTTTTTTTGCAATTTTTGTAAAAATATTACGTGAATTTTGATTTACAAGATAATCACTTTCTTCTATCGGTTCCATATATTCAGTTTCATATTCTATTGTATTTATAGCATATACTGTCATTGGAGACAATGTAAAAACAGCGCTGCAAGCAATCGATAAACACAAACCACCTACAACAATCATATTTTTTATATTCTTCATAAAATTTTCCTTTCTTTTGTTTCAAAATTTTGACCATTATATCATCATATACATTAATTTTCAATTAAAAACTATTGATTTCAAAATCCCCTCTGATTCCAATATGATAATGTCTTAATGTATCCAAGTTGATATTGTCCCAATTGGGACAATATCAACTTGCCGTGTTAAACTATAACCTCCAGGGGAGGTTATTATGAGAAAGGTTG